>JAITWQ010000210.1 GCA_031285215.1 Syntrophobacterales bacterium
CGCACTAAATGCTGGAAAAGGTGTTGAACATGAGCTTATTGGAGCTGATGATGAATGAAAAAAATATGGTTTGACGAAGCATGGGAGGATTATCTTTATTGGCAAATACAGGATAAAAAGACGCTTAAACGGATAAACAAGCTCCTGCAAGACATTGAGCGAAACGGCTACAACGGGATTGGCAAGCCGGAACCGTTGAAAGGTGATTTAAGCGGCTATTGGAGTGTTCATATTGACAAGAAAAACAGGATTGTCTTTCGCATTGAGAACAACAAATTAGAAATAATCCAATGTGGTTCGCATTATAGGGATAAGTAATCCTGAAAGACCCTAATGATGATGTATGATATAATTACCTTTCACAGGAGAGCATCGTGCCGAACTTATGGAGAATTGGGAGTTATGCACACACAAACAACCGTTGAAAGAGATTCAGCCCTTGCAGTAATCCCTTCGATTCAACCGCGGATGCCATGGCGTGTTGCGGCGATAGAAGTTCTGCCAGAGTTTTGTTTGCACATACGTTTCGTAGATGGGACAAAAGGCAAAGTTGATTTAGCAGCCTTGGTGCAATCCTCCAGCGCAGGAGTTTTTGCCGCCTTGGCTGACCCTTTGGCTTTTGCTCAAGCATATGTTAAATTGGGCGTGGTAACTTGGCCTGGAGAAATTGATTTAGCCCCTGACGCAATGTACAGCAATATCAAGAAAACAGGAACATGGGTAGTCCAGCCAGACTAAAAACGACTATCCCTAAAATGGAAGAATTTCGTATTCACCATAATATCCGGTCAAAAATTCATCAAGCCCCTTTCTATATTCAGGCGCGGACAGCAAAAATCCGGAGTTATGGCCGCCCTTTATTTCCAAGAAATATTTCTCCCCTGCCAATGCTTCATAAAGCTTTCTGCCAAGGCGATAGGGAATCATTTCATCTGCGGGGCTGTGGATGCAAAGGGTGGGAGTGTCAATATTTACCGCAGTTTTAGCTGAGTTCCACGCTCCGCCGACAAGCAAATTTGCGAGGGGACCTAAAAATCCCGCCATATCAGCCAAAGATGAAAACGTAGATTCAAGCATTGCCGCCTTTGGTCTTTGGGTGCGCATCAATTCAACCGCTACGGCTCCTCCAAGGGAGCGGCCAAAAACCAGTATCTTTTCCGGCGGGATTTTCTTCTCGGCTACAAGCCAATTCCACGCCGCCAAAGCGTCAATGTCAATGCCTTTTATGGAAGGTGATCCCTCGCTTTTGCCATATCCTCTATAGTCTATTATAAATACCGACATTCCGAGAGAATTAAAAATTCTGATCGAATCGCCCCGATGGGATATATTTCCGGCGTTGCCGTGAAAAAACAGGACTGTCCCCCTGCTGTTCTCACACTTTATATGCCAGCCGTTTATATTTACGCCGTCCGAAGTTGTGATAAAAATATCCTCATAGTCAAAGCCGCTTTGATCGGGAGTCCATACCATATCCTGCGAAGGCTGGAATATTATCCACATGACGAAAAAACGCAGGACGACGGCAAAAATCGCCAGGACAATAAATATTCTTAAAAACTTATAGAAAACTTTCATTTTAACATAACCTCACCATGCGCCGCGTCCACAATGCAAATCAGAAAAGGACAATCATCAACCGGGGAAAAGATTTATTTTTCCCGCAGGGTGATAAAATTGAGGTGGCGTCCCGTCTGTTCTCCGTCGCGGCGATAGGAAAAAAAGCGCTTCCCGTCGCAGCAAGTGCAAATATCCGCCGTATCAATCTGATGTGGGGGCACGCCTTCATTTTGCAGCTGCAAACGATTGGCAGAAATTAAATCCAACATCCAGCGATCTTTGTTTTTTGACGGCTTAAAAGGGTCAACTCCTGATTCTGCCGCGATAAATTCACGCCGCGTTGTTTCGTCCACCTCGTAGCAGCAAGGCCCAATGGACGGCCCGATGGCCGCCCATATATCCTCCCCATGGGAACCCCACTGCCTTTGCATTTCCCTGACTCCCTTGGCGGCAATGGCAAGGGCTGTTCCTCTCCATCCCGCATGAATAGCGGAGATGATCTTTTTCTTTCCGTCAACAAGAAGCACAGGAACACAATCGGCTGTTTTAATCCCCAGAACAAAACCAGATTCCCTTGTCATGAAGGCATCACATTCGGGAAATACGCCCGTCCCCTGAAAATCAAGATTCGCCGGTACGTGAAAAATATCGCCATGAACCTGATTGGCCAGAATCAATCTTGGAGAGGCAAAACCAAAGGAGGCGGCAATAATTTCCCGATTGCGGGAAACATTATCTTCCCCGTCTCCCTCTTTCGCACTGACATTAAGGCTGGAAAAGGGATCGGAGCTGACACCCCCCTGACGCGTACAAAAACCATGAGACAGAAAATCAAATTGAGCCAGTAAAGATGATTGCAGATAAACAACAGTACCAGATGTCAGGAAATGAAACATTGTTTTTCCCCTCAAAGTGTTGCGTTATTGCGGGCTTGCCCGGCAATCTTCCGATAATTTGCGGTTTGCTTTCCGTAAGATTGCGGTTCATGCCCGCAATGGCGGCAATAATACATTCTTGTCGCTGCGTAACGAACGCTCTTATTCGGGAAAGCCATAGCAACGCGATTCCAAATAGCGTATCAACTCCGTCATATGGTCGGGCAAAGGAGCAATAAATTCCATTTCCTGACCGCTTTGCGGATGAACAAAACCGATACGCCAAGCATGAAGAGCATGGGCCGCCAAACGTGAAAGATGTACGCGCAGAGCCGTATCCTGAACAGTTTTGCATCGTCCCCGCCCCCCATAGAGCTGATCACCAACAACAGCATAACCTTCCGCCGCAAGGTGAACGCGAATCTGGTGCGTTCTTCCCGTCATAATTTCCACGCGGAGGAGGCTCATCTCTCCATAGCGTCCCAGTACCTGCCAATGGGTCAGAGCATTTCGCCCCCGGCGGCTTCTGGTGGACATTTTCTTGCGGTCTTCGGGATGACGCCCCACAGGAAAAGAAATAATTCCTTCGTCTTCCCTCGGTTCACCAAAAACAAGGGCCTGATATATTTTTTTTATCTCATGTTCTTTAAACTGGTGGGCAAGATGAAGATGGGCATCATCGTTTTTGGCAACCAGGAGTACGCCCGATGTATCTTTATCCAGACGGTGAACAATACCGGGGCGGATGACGCCGTTAATACCGGAAAGATCGTCGCAATGGTGCAGGACGGCATTGACCAGCGTGCCGTCATAATGGCCGGGAGCGGGATGAACAACCATACCGGCAGCCTTGTTGATGACCAGAATATCATGATCTTCATAAATAATATTCAGGGCGATGTCCTGAGGCGTTATCTGGCATGGCTGGGATGGCCGCATCGTTGTCACCACGATATCGCTCTCACGTAATCGCAAACCGGCCTTGGAAGCGGGAGCATGATTAACCATCACATCTCCCTCTTCAATCATTCTTTTTATTTGCGAGCGGGACAGGGAAGGAATTTTCAGCGCTACAAACACGTCAAGGCGAAAATCTCGTTCCTTGTCTGAAACCGTAAATTGCTTTTCTGCTCCATCATTCATTTTTACAGGTTTATTCCTCAACGGAAGGAAGGGATTGGCACAGGCGAGACATACTTGTTTGGCCGCTTCGTTGGCAGCAGGCGACTGTATCAAAATCTGCACTTTTTGAATCCATAAAGCACTGTTCTTTACTGTTATCTATAAGATGATTTATCCAGTTTAGAATTTTGTCGCCAGAGTATTTTCTCAGTCCATTGCTATGAAATTCATTTTGTAAAGCGCCGGCAAGTAAAGTATATTCCTTTACTAATGACGTGTAAAATATGCCCTGATCGTCCGTATTAACACTTACATTTAATCTTATAAAATCATTTTCAGATTCTTCTACGGGAAATAATTGAAAAACGGGAAGCTCAATTATTTTATCCAATTTGCTGATTAAAAAATTGGAGGAAGGATTACTTTCTATGGCAACTCCTTTACTTAAAACCAAATTTCGTATCATTATTTGAAGTTGCCGGACTAATTTTACATAATCATCATTTACATCAATTTGAACAATGGCTGTGGCTGTTTTTTTTAATTGATGGTCAAAGTGATATCTGTGATATAAATTATAAATGTTTTGTTTTCTATCTTTATATTTATGTCTATAACAAAAGTTGTGATGCTCCCATTCTGTAATAGGATTCAAATTTTCATCTATAAAACCTTTTTTATTTTCATGATCATCTGCCGGTGATTTAGAATAACAAGCAGGATTATCGCCTCTTAATTTCCAAGCCTGTATATATGCTGACAAATCAGGAATTAAAGGATTTTCTTTAGATGAATTATATAACTCATTGAAATACTCATCAAATACAGCTTTTAGATGTGCATAAAAGGATGTAGAAATATTAATTTCATATTCTCTTGTGCAATATAAAATCCACGCATAGTTGTCTAAAGCATTTTGCAGGGGCATGGCAATATGGGGACGGTGGTTGTAATATTTTTCAGGATTTAAACCTAGTGATACTCCATGGCCGATTCTATCGCCATGTCTTAATTTTAAAAACAAAATAGCTTCGTCAATAGAGCGTAATCCATCTATGATATCATAAAAGTCTTCACCTGCGTGATAGGTTTTTCTTAAATCAGGAAGAGAAATTTTAGAATGGTCATAGTGTAAGAAAGGATAGCTTTTAGAGTGGGAAAGGTAGCGAAAGGCCTGACCAAAAACTTCAGGACGGCAGTTTACTTCATGACTGCACGCATCAATTCCATATATCCGAAAAGCTGTATCTCTTGCACTGCATCTCAGGTCATGTATGGCTTGCGCCTGCTTTTTAATTTTTTCTCTTAGTTTTTTTTCTCTGCAGATGGCGGAGGAAATATGTTCATTCTCCTCATTATCCTTTATGCCCCAATCAAAATTTTTAGACTTTGGAAAACTTATTACATAGAAATAATTGGAATTGTTTTTATTATCCGTTGATTCTCTTAAATAATCTTCATATTTATCTGTTTTTTCTTTTGAATATTCATCACATCTATCAATTCTCTCCTTCAATAATTCTTCAGTATCTTTAGGCGTAATGCGTAACTCCAGTTTTTCAATATAATTTTCTCGCATATTATACTTTGACGCCATTCTTACCGCTAACTTTTCATAGATAGTTCCTTCTATGAAACCAAATTTTGTATCCTGATATCTTTGAAAATTATCGAATCCGTACTTGTTATTTCTTTGAATAAAAAGACCTCTAAATTTATTTTTTATCAATAAGTATAAGTAAAATAATATTTGGATATCTATTGATTTTCCGTCATACTGAAAAATATCTTTTAGGCAGCAATAATATAAATGTCTTTCCCCCGCAATTTCTATATAATCTAAATTATCCTTTGTTTCAAAACCTCGAATAGCATAGTCTATGGCAAAACCATCCTCTTTGTGATGGCTATGATACTTATAGATATTTATGGTATTCTGCAAGTCGTAGTCAATTAAAAATCCATTCTC
Organism: Syntrophobacterales bacterium; assembly: GCA_031285215.1. Taxonomy (GTDB): domain Bacteria; phylum Desulfobacterota; class Syntrophia; order Syntrophales; family JAAYKM01; genus JAAYKM01. The sequence continues at coordinate 5,527 of JAITWQ010000210.1, forward strand.
TCTTATGAAATTTATATCCTTTAAAATACCCATTAAATGCCATTTATAGTCCTCTTTGCAGTTATTTGTCGTTTCCTGCTCGTGATCACAGCAACTTTCAAAAAGTTTGAGCCTTGTGTATGCGGCAATTTTCATCAAATAGTATAATCTTGTTTGTTTGAAGCTTGAATGAGTATTAATATTTCCCTCTTCTAAAGCAAATTTATTTTCAAAATTAGAAAATTTATTTGTTTGGTTATCGGGATTATTCATTAAGTAGAGCCAGGAAAGATCAACATTCGGGGAAGAACCGAATAAATGATAGTGATTCTCATTTATTTTTTTTCTTTTTAGCAGATTATTCAAAGCAAAAAAATTGGAATGTAAAATGTAGCTCCACTGAAAATGTTTGGGTTTGACTCCATGTTTGATGTAATTATCGGACAGTAAGGTTGAAGAAAACAAATCTTCGCCCAGTTGAAAAGTTAATTCTTTCCATATTTCTGTTTCGTTAATTTTGAAGTGAGGGATACCACTATTTAATACCATAGTATCCTCAATGACCCGGTTTAAAAATTCAAAAGGACTAACCTTATCGTCACTTATTGATTGCCATTTTTTATGAACAGATTTTTCCCATGCAGTTATAACTTCGTCATTAAGTCTTGGCAGCAGACGCAACTCAACATGATTACGGGTTATTTCCCTGATTATCTCAT
>JAITWQ010000240.1 GCA_031285215.1 Syntrophobacterales bacterium
CCGACGCCGCCATAGATGAAGAGGGGATTGTAATTTTTCGCCGGATGTTCGGCGACGGCAGTGGAGGCGGCATGGGCAAACTGATTGGATGAGCCAATGACGAACCGGTCAAAACTGTAATGGGGATTTAACGTATGATGATATTCAATTTTATGTTTTGACAATGTTGACACAGGTATATGTTTTTCTTCAATGTGAAGGATCTTGTCGGCAGGGGGTTGTTTTTCCTTATTTTCCTGAGCGATAGCAAACAGCACTTTTACATCATAGCCGATAACATTTGTAAGGCATTCATTTATGGTGCGGTAATGGTTTTCCATAAGCCAGTCTTTGAAAAACCGGTTAGGAACAGCCAAAGACACCTGATTCTCATCTATGGAAGCAATCTGAATGGGTTTGATCCACGTCTCAAAATTTTGTTTTGACATTTTTTCCTGGATCAAATTTTTTGTGTTTTCCCATAAAATATGCACAGTTAACGGCCTTTATAAACAAAGATATTCACACATGTTGATAACTATTATTACGACGATGTTGTCTCCAGCAAAAGCTCTATAAGACGTCCAAGTTCTTCGGAAGAGGAAAAGTGGATTTCAATAACGCCTTTTTTCCCTCTTTTTTTGATTTGGGCCTTGGTCATCAATGTCTGGGATAACTTTTTTTCCAGATCGTCCAAATGAACGTCTTTTTTAATGGTTTTTCGGGTCTTTTCCTGACCTTTCAGTGACTGGACTAATTGTTCCGCTTTTCTGACACTGAGATCGTGCTTGCTGATCGTATTAAAAGCGGACATTTGTTCCTGATCTGACTCCAGGGCGAGGATAGAGCGGGCGTGCCCTGCGGTGATCTTTTTTTCTGCCAGTGCTTGCTGGATCTTGGTTGGTAATTTTAACAGCCGTATGGTGTTGGTAACGGTGGAGCGGTCCTTGCCGATTTTGGCCGCGATGGTGTCGTGATTCTGTCCAAATATTTCGATTAATGTGCGGTATGCGTTTGCCTCTTCCAGGGGATTTAAACCTTCCCGCTGTAAATTCTCAATGAGGGATAGTTCCGCCGCTTCCATGTCGCTTGCTTTCCTGATAACGATGGGAATATTTTTTAACCCTGCTTCTTGGGCGGCGCGCCAACGCCTTTCACCGGCGATGATTTCATAGCCCGTATCGCTTTGCCTGACCACAATTGGCTGAATGATTCCGCTTTTGCGGATGGAGGCCACTAAATCTTTTTGTTCCTGATCATGGAAATTTTTCCGCGGCTGAAAACGATTGGGGGAAATTTCCTCAATACCGCATGAGGTCAACAGAGGTTTATCCTCCATATTGGCCACAAGATCAGGAAACATGGCGCCCAGGCCGCGACCGAGGGATGGTTTGGATGGCATTTAAATTCTCCCGCAGTCAATAAGTTCTTTTGTCAGTTCCATATATGACATGGCTCCCCGCGAACGGACATCATAGAGAATAATTGGCAGTCCGTGGCTTGGGCTTTCCGAGAGGCGGACATTCCTGGGCACGACGGTTTTAAACACTTTTTCTCCGAAATGATGGCGAATATCCTCGCTGACTTTATACGATAAAAGATTTCTGGCGTCGAACATGGTTAAAATAATTCCTCCGAAACGTAACATGGGGTTCATGCGCGTTTGCACGAGTTTTAATGTGTTGAGCAGCTGTCCCAGGCCTTCCATGGCATAATACTCGCACTGCAGGGGTATGACGAGACTGTCTGATGCCACAAGGGCGTTAATGGTCATGAAGCCAAGCGATGGAGGACAGTCTAAAATAATATAATCATATGGCTTTTCCAGCTTCCTCAAAAAGTTTCTTAATCTTTTTTCCCGGTCTTCAAGGTGAATGAATTCCACTTCAATTCCCACCAGATCCTGGGTGGATGGGATAAGATCAAGATGGTTAATCTGCGTTGATACAATAGAATCTTCCAGAGAAATCTGACCGATCAGGGCATGGTAAAGACTTTGGCCGGAAATTTGATTTTTGTCCACCCCCATGCCGCTGGTTGCATTTCCCTGGGCATCGCAATCAATGAGGAGGGTTTTTTTTTCCGCCACGCCCAAACAAGCGGCAAGATTAACGGCCGTCGTTGTTTTGCCTACCCCTCCTTTTTGGTTTGCAATGCAGATGATTTTCTTCATGATAAACTCGGTTTTTCATATTCCCGTTACGAGATAAAAAGTTTGGACGACACCCATATCATAAAACCCCGGTGTTTTTAAAGGCAAAAAAGAAATAAATTAAAGTGCTTGAAAACATTGAACAATATTGTAAGCAACGCGGGAAAGCCATCCTTCTCAAGAGAGGGATGGCGGGGCAAGAATTTCTGTCAATGCGGACAGTAAAGCCGCGCATTGTCTGTCCGTTCCTACGGTAATGCGGAGATATTGTTCGATTTTTGGCAGAGAAAAATGGCGCACAATGACAGACCGCTTTCTCAGCCGCTCTGCCAGATCGCGGGCATTATGATAGGGATGGCGGGCGAAAATAAAATTGGCCTTTGAAGGGAGAACCGAAAAGCCCATTTCCGCCAGACGCAGCCCAAGGGTATCTCGTGTCCGGATGACTTGCTGCCGTGTTTTTTCAAAATAGTCCCGATCCTCCAAAGCCGCCGTTGCTCCGGTGATGGCGAAGCGGCTCAGGGGATAGGAATTGAAGCTGTTTTTCACCCTCTCCAGGGCCTCCATTAATTCGGGATGACCGATGGCAAACCCCACCCTTAATCCCGCCAGGGAATAGGCTTTGGAAAGGGTTTGGACGACCACCAGATTAGGGTATTTTTGCACCAGAGGCACAGAAGATTCCGCGCCAAAATCCACGTAGGCTTCATCGAGGACAACAACCGATTCCGTATTGCGAGCCAAAAGCCTTTCAATGTCCGCCCGTGAAACAGGCAAACCCGTGGGGGCATTGGGATTGGGGAAAATAATTCCGCCGTTTTGACACTGGTAGCCGTCAATATTGATATCCAGACCGGCGGTTACAGGAACGGCCTGATATTTTATTTCATAGAGCCGGCAATAGACGGGGTAGAAGCTGTAAGTCACGTCGGGAAATAATACGGGGCGGTCATGTTTCAATAAGGCCTGAAAAATAAAGGCTAACACTTCATCCGATCCGTTGCCGGCAAAAATATGCTGCGGCGTTAAGGCGTGCATGGCGGCGAGAACCGCCTTGACCCTGTCCGCATTCGGGTCGGGATACAAACGCAGAGAATCGGCAATTTCTCCTCTGAGCGCCTCAAGAACTTTAGGCGAAGGGGGATAGGGATTTTCGTTTGTATTGAGTTTGATCAGATTATCAAGTTTGGGTTGTTCCCCCGGAGTATAGGGCGTAATGTTATGGACAAGGGGGCTCCAATATTGATTCATGATGGTAGTCTCTGATTTTTCCGTTTATTGCGGACGTTGTTTTTCGCAGGTCAGACGATTCAATAATAAAAACCTTTTGTCAAGAAAGAAAAGTTTTCCATAAACCTTCCGGCGCTTTTGCCCGGCGAGATCAATTAAGAGTCTAATTCGCCGCGTGCCGCAAACGAAGGAGAAACGCGCAGAATAACCAGATATTTTTCCAATCCCGCCGCCCGGAATTTGTCCCGGACGATGGCTTCGATGGTACGGCTCACATCCGTTGCCGGTCTGGGAATATTGCAGCGGATAACAAGGCGGTTGCCGTATTTTTGAAAAGAGGAACGAACCATATCGCGGGCCAAATATACCACGCCGGGAAGAGAAATAGTGTTTTCCTCAAAAAGAACGCTTTGGGCCGTGATAATCGTGGTGAGAAAGTCAGGAAGGGCAAAGCGTTTGATAATTTTTGCCGCCAGAAAACGATGATAGGCGTCAATGAACCCGTCATCTATTTCCAGCGCTTCATGGGCCATGGCTTTTCTGTACAGGACCATCACCAGGCGGCCAATGCCCAGAAAAAGACCGCCCAATTCCGCACGCTGCGCCGATTCTTCCCGAAAGCCAAACTGTTGGGCAAGAACGTTTGCCATAACCGACGTGGAAAAATTTCTGGCAAAAATACTTTCTACTTCGCGGTCTGCCAGAGCGGATTGCTGCGCCCCCATCATCATGATCAGGATTTTTGTCTTTTGCGTTCCCAGGCGTGAAACGACTTCATAGAAACTTGATACCTCGCCTCGCCGGATATTACCCGAATATACCGATCCGGCAATGCTTTGCAGACGCAGCCAGACGGATTCGCTTATTTTCCTCTGCACCAGATCCAATTCCCGCCGCCCGATGTTCACGTCATCCAGGATGGAGAAAATGCCGGGATCAAAAAAAGTCTTATTGAAAAGGGCTGCCATGTGCCCGTCAATCGCCTCAATTAACCGAAACGCCCTTGTCTCTTCCATCTATTTCCCTTCTGTTGATTGTGTTCCCCCGCAAGCATCTTTAAACACCTGAGGAACAGAAGCAATCCTTTTTTTTCCGTAATCAAAACAGAACATGCCCGTTTTCCCGCGGGCGACCTCTTTGGCGGTGCGCGTATTGGCAAGGCGGTAGAGCAGATCAAAACCGTACTTGTGCAGCTCGGCTATGGTTACGTCAACGGCGAGAATATCACCGTAGAAAGCCTGGGATACATAAACGACGGCAGCGTCTGTCATGATTATTCCCGGGCCGCCAATATCGGCTTCGCTGAAACCGTATTGCGCGAGAAACCGCAAACGCGCCTCGTGCATCAGGGATAAGACCGCGTCATTTCCCAAATGATTTCCGTAATTAATATCGCTGATTCGCACAGGTATTTCTGTACGGAACAGAAATGTGTCCGGTAATTCAATTTCAATACGCGGCATATGGTTTCCTTTTGTTTAAGAGAAGACAAAACGAATATTTAAAATCCTGGGGCGGTGATTCCATCATCGCCCCATAAGTTCCTGCGCCAGCCGGCGCGCTTCTTCCGGCGTTAAATTAAGCGTCATTTTCCCTCCGCCGGGGTGGGCCAGTTCAACTTGCACGCCCTCGTCCGTCTGTTTAACCTCCCAGGGGCGGCTTCCAGGAATTTTCGCCTGATCGCTCAGCCAGTCTGCCGGATGAAACTCGGCGATCTGTATCAGCACTCCAAAGGCATGGCGCGGATGAATAAAAATTTCTTTCCAGAGGACGTCGCCGTATTCGTTGTCGCCGAAATAGGGAATATTATGGTGCCGCAGGAGAGTTTTCGTTTCTTCAATGTCGCTTGTTTGCAGTGTCATATGATGGACGCCCTCCCGCTTTTCCAGAAAGCCGTCCAAAAAACTTCCTTCAGACGTGGGACAGAGAATTTCCACCCGGCTCAAATCTCCCAAAGAAAGAATTTCCCAGGAATATTTCATGAAAGGATCAATTGACGCCGTTCCGGGAATAGCCCCCAAGATGGAACGGAAGAAATATTCCGCCTTTTGCCGGTCGTGAACGGCAATAGATATGTGATCAATACGCAAAATCGGTGCTGCCATTTGATAATCCCCTTTCGGTGTCCTGCTTTATTTTTTCTCTTCTTAACGAATCATCTCTCTTTTTTCAATATAAGAACTTGTATCCGCCCCCAAGGGGGCAGTATAATTCCATTTTAAGTCATTAAAAGCATGATCATGAGAGAATTTTGCAGGTCGGGCAGAGGAGATTTTATCTGTGCGGAAAGAACAGATTATGGAAATGACGGCTTACTGCGGTTTATTTTGCGGCCCGTGCTTGCGGTCTTTGTGGATTCGGGGCGATGCCCCCATTGCCCCGCCCAGCTGTAACTGAAAAATATCTTGTTTTTTTCAAAATTGTGAAGTATGTAACAAGACTTATTATTTTGCAGATATGAGGGGTTTTTAAGTTGGCGGGTGAGATGATTTTTTTCCCGAAACAGGAAAAAGTAAGTGTTTTTGATGCGTTTGGCATGATGATTGCACTTACTTACTTACTTACTTACTTACTTACTATTTCTACTTCCTACTAACAGCCAATCATTTAAGAAAAACTTTTATTATTTTTTGGCCGCGAACGCTTTTGGCGTATCGCGGCTTTTTTGCGTTTTGGGGGCATCGCTCGCGCCGCTTTGCAATCGGTGTGGTGAACATGACGGTGCCGTCCCTGCGGAACTTGGTGCGGAAGCCCTCGTTTTCTGGCGAGGGGCGGCAATATTAGGCGGCGCGCAGAAGTTTTTTAAGAAAGGAAGAAAATTATGAAACAAGGATTTTTCGGCGGGGGCGTAATCCCCATGATTCTCGGTCTTTGTCTGGCTTTTACGCCGGCTTTGGCTCAAACCATCAGTATTGACAGCACCAGCGGCGGCGGCACTGGCACGGTGAATCACGATGTTTGGGGTAACGGCACTCTTCCCGACGGTGCATTTTCGGGCTATGAAGCTACTGTCAATGGCAACGATGTCAATGTAAGTGGCTCTGCCACAGTAAACGGCTCTGTTTACGGCGGTCATGCCTGGACCGGCTTCCCCGCCACGGTTGATAACAACGCCGTGGATATCAGCGGCGCCAGTACGGTAAACGGCGGGGTTCACGGCGGGTTTGCCAATACCTCCAGTGGCGGCACGGTCACTAACAATACCGTGGCTATCAGCAACAGCACGGTTGGCAATACTGTTTCCGGCGGGACTGCTGCGGCCGTCGGCGCGGCCACGGCCGATGGCAACACCGTGACTATCAATGACAGCAGCGTTGACTCGGCTCGCGGCGGATATGCCGGAAGCAGTGTTTCCGGTAACGCCGCAGCTGAGAACAACAGCATCACCGTCACCGACAGCACGATAGATTTCAATGTTGATGGCGGGATTGCCGCCGCAACCGATGGCGACGCCACTGCCAACAACAACATTGTTGCCATCACCGGCGGTACGGTAAACTCTGTTGTTAGCGGCGGGATGGCCGGCACAATCAACGGCGATGCCACTGCCACTGACAACGCTGTG
>JAITWQ010000245.1 GCA_031285215.1 Syntrophobacterales bacterium
CAGGGATGCCAATCTCCGTTTGCTCCCGCAAGTACCCATCCGACGGTAAGGGGAATAAAGGTAGCAATAAAAAAGGGAGGACGGCTGGCCTGGAACCAAGCTTTTAATGTTTCTTTGCTCATGTTTCTCTAACCCTTAAAGGAAAAAATTGGTAAATCCATTTTGACGCATTGCTTCTCTGTCTTGCGGCGACGGGTCATTGCCGCTCAAAAAAAGCAGGAAGGAGGTTCCCTTCTTTTCTCCATGGTTTATCATGGAACAAGAACTTTGGCCCCCACAATATTACCTTGTTTTAGATGCCTTAAAGCGGTATTAGCCTCTTTCAGCGGATATTCTTCAACGGCAGGCCGGATATTAATATCTGCGGCAATATGCAAGAACTCTTCAATGTCTTTTCGCGTCACGTTGGCAACACTTTTAATTTCCTTTTCCATCCAGATCTGATCAGAGTAATTCAGATGCGCCAAGAGGTCTTTGTCTTTTTCTTCCTTGCGAATGGCGTTAATTACCAGCCGCCCTCCCCGTTCCAGATTTTTCAGCGCTTCCAGAACCGGCTTCCAAACGGGCGTCGTGTCAATAATACCGTGGAGTTTCTCCGGCGCAGTCTCTTCCGTGTCACCTGCCCATACGGCGCCAAGTTCCCGGGCAAACTCCCGTTCCTTTTCATTGCGGGCGAAAACAAAAACAGGAGATGCCGGATAAAGAAAGCGGGCTAATTTAAGCGTTAAATGGGCTGACGCCCCAAATCCCGTTAAACCCAGATTTTGCCCGTTTTCCAGCTGCGTCAGGCACAAAGAACGATAGCCAATGGCACCGGCGCAAAGCAGAGGAGAGGCTTCCGCATGGGATATGGTCTCCGGGATCAGGAAAGCAGAATCTTCGGGAATGGTTGTGTATTCGGCATATCCGCCGCAAGCATCGCGGCCTGTGGCCTTGAAAGACGGACAAAGATTTTCTCTGCCCGTCCGGCAAAAAACACACGTTCCGCAGGCGGAATGGAACCACCCCACGCCGACACGATCTCCACGCTTAAATCGCCGGGAATTTTCTCCCGCATCCGCGACCTGCCCTACGATCTGGTGTCCTAAAATCATGGGGAAAAAAGACGGCGGCGTTCTGCCTTCGATTTCATCCAATTCGGTATGGCATACGCCGCAGGCTAACACCTTGACAAGAATGTCTTTGGGGCCAGGCACAGGTATGGGCCAATCCTCCATCCATTCAAGGGGAGCAGGATTATCATGGAGGGAAGTAACTTTGGTGAGAATCAAGGCCTTCATCGTGCGTGGCTTTCAAAGGGACATGAGAAACATCCACCGTTCCCACTCTGTGGTCCCGGAAAATCCCAATCGCTTCATGACGGCGATCATTTTTTCATCGTTAAAGCGCAGATAAGGGTTGATCTGCAATTCGTCGGCGAGGGTGGAGTAAACATGATCGGCATCATAATAGGACATAAAACGGTTAAGATGCTCGTTTTCCGGTTCCAGTTTTTTGGCAAAAAGGATGGAATCGCGGACATAGTCATGACCGGCATAGATAGTCGTTTCCTCGGACAACGTCATAATATCCTTGACGGACTGGTAAAAAAGATCGTCACGTCCGGAAAAACAGTTTCCGATTGTTCCGTTGAACAGAGTATCCCCGGTGAGAAGAATCTGCCGCACCTGAAAACAAAGAGAGTCTTCCGTGTGGCCCGGTGTGGGGTGGACAATGATAGCGTTATTCTCCAAGAGAAGATGTCCCTGTGAGGAAAGCTGGTAACAGGAAAGGAACCGCGCCTTGTGCCGTTTCAAAAGAGCGTCATTTCCTGATGTATGGTCATAATGGCTGTGAGTATTTATCACATGCTGCAACGTAAGCTGGTTTTCTTCCAGAAACTGCCCGATTTCTTCCACCGCTCCCCCATCTACGGCAATGGCCTCTTCTTCACCATAAATCAGATAGGCCAGATTATCACTGGCATAACGAAATTGCTCAACATGAAGCATACGAAAACTCCTTTTGGGGAGATTTGGGCGTTGGTTTTCCCTAGCATAGTTTGGTTGATAACACCATCTGATTTCCAGATTCCTTGTTTCTGCCGATGTACGGAAAAACTGGTTATTTTAGCGAATTTTAGATATAAATTGCAGAATTTGCGTTGTCCTGATTACGGAAACCATGTTTACCGGGGATACTGAAAAACACGGAAAGGTGAAGTTATGAAAAAAGCAATTCTTCTTTTAAGCGCCGTTGTGTTCATCATGGGCGGCTGCATGTCAGCGGAGAAAAAGCCAACGGCGGATGAGGTTCCGGTTCCTTTTTCGGAAATTGAGGGGCAGTACAGAAATTCCGCAGAGGTTGATTGTGAACTGTTGCTCAACATTACCAAATCGCCCCAAGGATATGTATATAAATTCCGGGTAAAAGACCAATTATACGAGGGCAATGTTGGCTTTACCGTTGCAGATGAAAACTACGTCATCCTCGAAGGCATACCGTGGGAACAAAATATCGGACAATTAGGCGAAGATGACGACCCAGAAGAAATGAAAGGTGATCCGACCTACGGAATTGAGACCATTTGGACTGGTGACGAATTAGTTTTCCAAAACTACGGTAACGCCATGAATTACTACGTCAAGATAAATTGCGATGAAAAATATATAACTTTGATAAGGGATGCCGCCAATTCCAGCAGATAAGCAGCTTAGCTGAAATTCACGGAAAATGCCGCCTGACCAATGCGGTCATGGCGGCAAAGTTTCAGAGTACGGAAGTAAAAGTTTTCAGAACTCCTGTTTGCTGGTTACGTCTTTCTTGATTGTATTAACCGTATCCATAAGGGCGGAAAAAACATTTTCCCGAAAATCGCCGGCAACAACCACATACATTACATCATCGCCTACTTTGAGGGTGCCTTCGTTGATTTCAACCAAAACATCAATGATCCCCGGCCTGGCTTTCATTTCCGCGATAACTTCATTCAAGCGCTGATAATTAAC
>JAITWQ010000001.1 GCA_031285215.1 Syntrophobacterales bacterium
TGTTTCCAGAAGAATGGTTACTTTGGTTGCCACAACCTCCGCATACCCTTCACCAACGGCATAGTACGTCTTCTTTCCATCTTTCGTGAAGTTCATCTCTCCTACATTAATAGAACTCAGCAACGAAACATGGCCCTTTAAAACACCAAACTCACCATCGCCTCCAGGGACCGTCACATCCTCAACAGTACCACTGAAAACCATCGCCTCGGGAGTTACTATTTCCAGCATCAATTCTTCAGCCACGGAACACCCTCCAAATCATCAAACTTCGGCAAGTTTTTTCGCCTTTTCGATTGCTTCTTCAATACCGCCAACCATGTAAAAGGCCTGCTCGGGCAGTTCATCATGCTTCCCTTCCAGAATCTCTTTAAATCCCCTGACCGTATCCGGAACAGAAACAAATTTGCCTTCCGTGCCTGTAAACTGCGCGGCGACGAAGAACGGCTGGGAAAGGAATCTCTGAATCTTTCTCGCCCGGCCCACAACGAGCTTATCTTCTTCGGAAAGCTCATCCATGCCCAGAATAGCAATGATATCCTGAAGATCTTTATATTTCTGCAAGGTCACCTGAACCTGACGGGCTACCTGGTAGTGTTCTTCACCCAATACATTGGGATCAAGGATGCGGGATGTTGAATCCAGAGGATCCACCGCCGGATAAATACCCAATTCCGCAATCGGACGCGAAAGAACGACGGTTCCGTCCAAATGGGCAAACGTCGTTGCCGGAGCCGGATCTGTCAAGTCGTCAGCCGGGACATAGACGCACTGAACAGCGGTAATGGAACCTTTATTAGTTGAGGTAATGCGTTCCTGAAGCGCACCAAGGTCTGTTGCCAGGGTAGGCTGATAACCGACAGCCGAAGGCATACGGCCCAAGAGAGCGGAAACCTCGGAACCAGCCTGCGTGAAACGGAAGATATTATCAACAAACAGCAACACATCCTGTCCCTCAATGTCACGGAAATATTCAGCCGCAGCCAAAGCCGTAAGGGAAACACGCGCCCGCGCTCCGGGAGGCTCCGTCATCTGACCATAAATCAACGCCGCCTGCTTAATAACGCCCGATTCTTTCATTTCCAGATACAGGTCGTTTCCTTCACGCGTTCTCTCACCCACACCGGCAAAAACGGAAATACCGCCATGGTGCATGGCAATATTATGAATCATTTCCATCATAACAACCGTTTTACCAACGCCGGCGCCGCCGAACATGCCCATCTTACCGCCTCTGGGGAAAGGAACCAGCAGATCAATAACTTTGACGCCCGTTTCCAAAACATGGACAGATGTATCCTGCTCCAGAAATGATGGCGCCTCTCTGTGAATCGGCATTTTATTCTTAGCCACAACAGGCCCTAGCCCATCCACGGGACGGCCAACAACATTCAAAATACGGCCAAGACATTCCTGACCTACGGGCACTGTGATAGGCGCGCCTGTGTCCTTTGCCGCCATTCCCCTCACCATACCATCCGTGATGTCCATGGCAATACAGCGAACAACGTTATCGCCGAGATGCTGTGCAACTTCAACGATCAGGTTATCTTCCTCATCGTTGATGGTAGGGTTAGTAATAGCAATAGCATTCATGATGTTGGGAAGATTCCCTTCCTCGAAGGCCACATCGACAACGGGCCCAATGACCTGTACAACCTTTCCTATATTCATACCCATCTCCTTCACTAATCTTTAGAGAACTTTATATTCCTTGCTATATTATCCTTTGGCCAAAGCCTCAGTACCACCAACGATATCCATCAGCTCCGCTGTAATGGCAGCCTGTCTCGCCTTGTTGTACTTCAAGGTCAAACTCCCGATCAATTCTTCGCAGTTACGCGTCGCGTTGTCCATAGCCGCCATCCGCGCGCCGTTCTCCCCCGCCGAGGTTTCCACCAAGGCCCTGTAAATCAGAACTCTGACATACATATGGAGAAGTTTATCCAATAAAACTTCATCATCAGGCTCGTAAACATAATCCGTCTGCTTGTCCATATCCACTTCTTCGGCTTGGCCGATGGTGGGCAGGGGAAAAAGCCTTACGGCCGTCGGTCTTTGGACAGACACGTTGACGAATTGATTATAGATGAGATGCAACTCATCAAATTCTTCCTTTTCAAAATCGGGAATAAGATCCCCCGCGATGTCCGACGCCAAGGTCATATCAAATTTACCGAAAACATCGGTGCGGGCATACATAATCGACTGTTTCTTGCGGAAATAATCGCGCGCTTTCCTCCCGACGGGGACAACCACAACCTCGTGTCCCGCACTTATCTGCGCCTTCACAAAGCGTTCCGTCGTTTTAATGATGTTGGCATTGAATCCCCCGCACAATCCTCTGTCAGAGGTCATGCAAATTACCCGCACCTTCTTTGCGTCACGAACGGCAAGAAGGGGGTGCGAGTTAGAATCAACGCGAAGAGCCAAACTATTGAGCACATTCATGAATTCTGCCGCATACGGACGAAAATTCTCCATTCTCACCTGCGCGGATTTGAACTTAGACGCAGCGACCATATTCATCGCTTTTGTAATCTGTTTCGTCTTTTGAACAGCGGCAACTTTTCTTTTAATGTCCTTTAACGCGGCCATTAAACTAATCTCCCTTTTCTCGGTTATACTCTAGTGAATCAATGCTAATTTGTGACGAAAACGGAGTCAAACTCCTCCAGCATCTTCTTCATCTTAGCTTCAAGATCTGGGCTGATCGTTTTTTGCGTATCTATCTCCTCTAAAATCTGAGGATATTTATTTTTCGCAAACGCCAAGACCTGACTCTCATAATCATGCACTTTGGAAACATCGTATTTATCAATGTAGCCCCTCGTTCCTGCAAAGAGAACAACCACTTCTTCACCCAGCGACATGGGCTGGAATTGGGGCTGTTTCAGCAATTCAACCAAGCGCACACCCCTGTCAAGCTGCATCTGGGTCGCCTTATCCAAATCACTGCCGAACTGGGCAAAAGCCGCTAATTCACGAAACTGCGCCAAATCCAATTTCAGTGTTCCGGCAACCTGTTTCATGGCCTTAACCTGGGCTGCGCCACCCACGCGGGACACGGAAAGACCAACGTTAATGGCAGGGCGAATACCGGAGAAGAACAAGCTGGGCTCCAGATAGACCTGACCATCCGTAATGGAAATCACGTTCGTGGGAATATAGGCGGAAACGTCACCGGCCTGGGTTTCGATGATGGGCAAAGCCGTCAATGAACCGCCGCCGAGATCCTGGCTGACACGAGCCGCACGCTCCAAAAGGCGTGAATGGTTATAGAAAATATCACCGGGATAAGCCTCGCGTCCGGGAGGACGTCTCAGCAACAGCGATATCTGGCGATAGGCAACGGCCTGCTTGGACAGGTCATCGTAAATGATCAGAGCATCTTCGCCCTTGTCTCTGAAATACTCGCCGATACTGCATCCGGCATAGGCCGCGATATACTGAAGCGTTGCCGGGTCGCTTGCACAGGCAGACACAACGCACGTATAGGGCATGGCGCCATTTTTCCGCAGGTTTTCGACAACCTGGGCAACCGTTGATTTTTTCTGGCCGATGGCGACATAGATACATTTTACGCCTGTATCCTTCTGACGAATAATCGCATCAACACAGATCGCCGTCTTTCCGATCTGGCGGTCGCCAATGACCAGCTCACGCTGACCTCTCCCAATAGGAGTCATGGCGTCAATCGCCTTCAATCCCGTGTACATGGGCTGATTAACCGGCTGGCGCTGAATAACGCCGGGGGCGATCATTTCAATTCTGCGGAACTCTTTCGTATCAATAGGCCCTTTCCCATCAATGGGAGCACCCGTTCCGTCAATAACACGTCCAAGAACCGCTTCTCCCACGGGAACCTGAGCGATTTTTCCGGTTCTCTTAACAATGTCGCCTTCTTTAATGTGAGTGACTTCGCCCAAAACGGCCACACCCACATTGTCTGCTTCCAAGTTAAGAACCATCCCCAAGATGCCGCCCGGGAATTCCAGAAGTTCCATAGCCATGGCGTTCTGGACACCGTAAACACGAGCAATACCATCTCCAACGGAGAGGACCGATCCGGTTTCACTGACATCTAATTTTTTCTCGTAATCCTTAATTTGCTTGGAAATAATCTGACTTATTTCTTCTGCCCTAATCGTATCCATCTATATTTCCTCCCCCAAGAGATTCCTTATATTATTAAGCTGACTTCTGATACTTCCATCGTAAAGGGTGTCCCCCACTTTCACAACTACACCACCCAACAGCGAAGAATCTTCCTCAATCGTCATATCCACTTTTTTATTCGTCAATGTCTCCAAATTTGTCAAAAGACTGCGGGAAAGATCTTCCGAAAGGGGAAAGGCCGTTTTGACCTGCACCCTGACTCTTCTTAGGGCATTGTCCATCAGTTCGCGATAACACTGGACGATATCATCTAAAATATCAATACGCTGTTTATCTGCAAGAAGATTCAGAAAATTTGCCGACGTTCCGGACAGGGAAACCTTCTCCAGAATAGTCTTAACAACCGCCTTTTTATCTTCGTTGTTAAACATCGGATTGGCCAAGAACTCTTTGAAATCACCACTCTGATCAATAACCGAAGAAAACTTCACCAACTCATCATAGTATCCTTCGTACCGATTTTCCTCTGCCGCGATGTCAAAGAAGGCACGGGCATAGCGCTTTGCAATTGTCGTCGTGTTTCCGCTCAATGTTTAATCACCACCTTACTCAAATAATCTTTCACCATATTTTCATGATCAGCCGGAGTAATTGTCTTTTGCAAAATTCCTTCCGCCATCTGCACGGACAAAGACACGGCCTCTTCGCGTAATTCCCTGCGCGCCTGGGCCAACTCCTGATCCATTCTTGCTTTGGTATCTTCCTTCATTTTTTCTGCGGCGCTGTGGGCATCGGCCAATATTTTATCCCTTTCGACCATTCCCTGAGATTTTATCATCTCAACGATTCCGGCAATTTCCGCCGTCGCCTTAGCCAGTTTTTCCTCATATTCCCTGAATTTCTGCTCGGCGTCCCTCTTTGCACGTTCCGCCTCTTCAAGGGCATTTTTTATCTCACTCCGCCGTCCGGAGAAAAAAGCTTTAATCCTTCCCGCCAGGAGCCAGACAAGAAGACCAACTAAAATACTGACGTTAAGAACGCTCCAGGCAAAACCCTTCCACAGAGCGGCACTGTCTCCTCCGCCTCCTCCCGCCGCAACGCTTACAGAAGCAAGCAGAAGGGATAAAAAAAACGCCGCAGGTACAAAACGAACAACTTTGCTCCGGAAATCAGACCGCTTCATCAGATACTCCTCCCCAACACCTTCTCCGCAATTTCAACAGATAATCCTTTGGATTTACCGTCAAGCAGCGTCCTGGCATCACTGATCTCAGCATCCAGTTTTTTCCTGAAGTCATCCATCATACCGGGAACTTCCGATCTCACAGCTTCGATAATTTCCTTGGCCTTTTCCGTCCCCTCTTTGAGGATCTCACCCTTTTCATCAACAGCCTTCATTTTGGCCTGCTGAATCTTATTTTCATACTCGGCCATCTTGCTGTCTATTGTCTGTTCCAGGTTTTTGACAGTATTTTCTGAGTCTTCGAAATTCTTTTGTCTCTTTTCCAGAATGGACAGGATGGGTTTGTACAGGAATTGGTTCAGAATGATAATTAGAGCAAAAAACAACGCCGCTTGGATAAAAAAGGTATAATTAAGTTCTACCACACCCCTACCTCTCAAATAGTAAATGACAGTTCCTCGGCCTGCCGCCGGTCAAGCGAAAGGCCCTCGAAAAACAACCAAACGGAGCAGCTCCCTTTGGCTTTAATCCCACAATTTCTTCGCTCTTGAGAAGGGCGCCTCCGAAAGTCCGTTCATGTATGATAAAACCGCCATAAACACCGACCCTCAAAGG
>JAITWQ010000006.1 GCA_031285215.1 Syntrophobacterales bacterium
TGAAAACCTTGCATGGCGCTGTCTGCTATCACGATTGCAGATAATTTGCCAAAGGCAATTACAGCCTATTATTTATCGCCATCAAGTTTTTCATAAAACGCCCTGCCGTCTTTTCCCCCGGCAAAAACCATTGCCGGAAAAACTACAGAAACGAATGGGCGGGTTAAGCACTTCCGCCAAAATTCAGCATTCCGTCTGAATAAAAGGCGGGCAGGTTTTCTTACGAAAAAACAACGGGTTCCCGCAGGATCAGCGTCATTGCTTCATATGCCAGGTCAGCCACTTCTGGGTGCGACTCTTTCAGTGAGGAGATTTGCCGCAAGTTATCAGACGTTCTTGTAATGAGCATGGCCAAGTCGCCATCGGCAATATGAATCTGCTCCGTAATATTCTGCCATGGCGTTTCTCTGGCCCAAGCATAAATGGCCCAGGCAGGCCAAAGAAACATGGGACTCACGGGGAAATTTTCCCCGTCCATGCGCTGCAGAAGGTCGGCAAGACTCCGCTTGACCCTGTTAAACCCCTGAGCCAGCTTGCGCGGAGTTATTTTTCGGGTGATTTTAATTTCCTGGTCTCCGTCATAAACAAAAGGAGCGATCAGGGCGGCCAGCAGTTTTGCGTCGTAACGGGGAAAGACGCCCTTTCGCAGACATTCGGCAATGAGGAGCGGTTGATCCAAACGCAGCTTGGACGCCCAAATACCATTTTCGGTGAGGCGGTCGCCCTCATCAACAAAATCTTCTTTCTTGAGAAAAGCGAGGTGACGCATAAAATTATTCCACCGATACTGCTTATCGCGATTTTCCTGTCCGTCTTGATAAGAAGCGAGGGAACGTCCAAAAATCATTTGAATATCGTCCAGAGATTGTGACAGGAGGAGATTCAGCACCATGGAAAAATCGCTTTTTAACTGACTTTCAATGGCCTCAGGTTTCTTGTACATGAGCTTGCGAAGATGATGAACATCCATAAAACGTCCCGGTATGGCCAGCATAAAACCGATTTTATCCTGTCCGCGGCGTCCGGCGCGTCCTGTCATTTGGTGAAAGTCAATGCTGTTCATGGGGCGAAATTCATGGCCGTTATAGCGGTCCGAATTGAAGAGAACAATGGTGCGGGCAGGATAATTTACTCCGGCGGCGACGGTTGATGTGGCAAAGATGGCGCGTAAATGGCCGCGATTCATCATGGTCTCAACTAAAAATTTCCAGGCCGGCAATTGGCCGCCGTGATGAGAGGCCACCCGGCACTGCTTTAAAGAGGTAAGATGGCGATGCCGGGCGAGATATGGAAAGCGTTCCAGAAGTTCGTTCAACGTCTGAGTAAAATTTTCATCCTCAATATCGGAGGAGACGGGATGGCAATGACCAAGGGCGGCATCGCATTCCACGCGGGATTTGAGAAAAAAGATTGCCGGCGTCAGGTTGAAGCGATCCATCACCGCCATAATATCTGCGATGCGGGGTATGGTATAGCGAAGACGCCTGTCCCGCTCGCTCCGTTCAATGAAATCAATCAGCCCGGAAGAAAGTTTTTTGTTAGCAAGATTGGGAATGAGCCGCCCCGATGGGTGAAGGAATAAAGGGTAGAGAGGGACGGATCGTTTTTTTTCTTTGATTACGGCGCAGGGCTTGCCGCGCAGCCGGGAAAGCCATCCGGAAAGTTCGTCGCCGTTGCCAATGGTCGCCGATAAAAGGAGCAGATGTATCCGTGAGGGAAGATAGATCATCACCTCTTCCCAAACCACGCCGCGATCCGCATCGCCCAGATAATGGGCTTCGTCAATGACAACAAGGTCGCAGGGGAAATTTTCACCGCGGTGCATCATGTCATAGAGCTGATTCCGCAGAATTTCTGTCGTCCCCACAATAACCGGAGCGTTTGTGTTCTCTTTTGTATCTCCCGTCAAAATGCCCACATTGGCATCGTCAAAGCAGGCGCTGAATTCAACCCACTTTGAATTGGTCAGCGCTTTCAGGGGAGACGCGTACCAGCAGCGGCCTCCCTGTTTTAAAACAGCGGCAATGGCCTGTTCGGCAATCCATGTTTTTCCGGAACCGGTGGGAGCCGTAACAAGACAATCGGAATGTTTGATCGTTTCCAGTGCTTCCAGCTGGAAAGGGTCCGGGACGAAATCAGCGCGGGATGGTTTGCCGATCTTTTTAAAAACGTCCTGCAAGCGGGTATCTATTTCCGGCTTCAGGCGATGGCGCGGCTCATATTGGGGGTATTTTTCCTGTCCGTCAGAATCACCATGATGATGTTCCTGCCGTGGATGGCCGTGATGGTGGCGATGACGCCGGTTTTTGCTGTCTGATTTCATTTAATTCCTGGGAAATACAGTATGACAGGTTTTTGCCATGTTAACGGGTATAAATTTCTATGGGAACGCCATATGGATTTGACCGTGGCAAGGAATAAAGTTCCGCTGTACGATATTTATTTTCATGAACGCCAGACGGATACCACAGATATGGCAATCCGTAAAGAAAAGGTTATCAATGGCGTCTGCCGTTAATGCGCCATCCTCTGTG
The DNA here is from genome assembly GCA_031285215.1 of Syntrophobacterales bacterium. Classification (GTDB taxonomy): domain Bacteria; phylum Desulfobacterota; class Syntrophia; order Syntrophales; family JAAYKM01; genus JAAYKM01. Next base: position 2,535 of record JAITWQ010000006.1, read on the forward strand.
ATGGTAATAAATCCTTGAAGTTATGGGAGAAAGTAGATATACAGGCCATGATTTGCGGGAAGATGATTCTGTAACACAACACGGGAAAGGAAAAGGGCATTGTAACGCAATGGCGGAAAAGCTGTACGAAACGTTAAAAACGATTGAGAGATATAGAACGACTAATCCTCATTACGTTGATTTGCTTGATATTCTTGAAGAAATTGTTATTTTGCGGGAGACATACAAGAAGGAAAAGGAATACAAAGTGTTTTCCGTTGACGAAGAATTAATCCCCCGAAAACTCAAAGGAGGATTTCCCATCGTTGATCTGGCCCGGGGCATTGTGGATCTTACCGGCCCCGAATCTTATTTTCGCTCCCTCCTCTCTATTGCGGAAACACGGATTCCCGCAGAGACGGAAATGCTGCGGCAGAATTTGGATGAGGGCACTCTTTTATTTGAGGATATGATTGGGGATGTTACGAGTGGGCTTTCCTTACTGGAAGAAGAGGAACGGGATGATTCCGCAGACGTCCCGGCGGCGGAGATGGAGATGGAGGCGGAAGAGAGTGATGAAGCCTTTGATCTGATTGAATTATTTTTGGAAGAATCCCTGCGTCCCGATCTGGAACGTATCGCCGAAAAATATACTGCGGCCGTGGCAGAGGCGGGATGGTCGGAAGGATATTGTCCTATTTGCGGCCGGGAACCTAAAATCGGTGAAATCAAGGAAAACGAGGAAGAGCGGTTTTTGTTCTGCCATCAATGCGGTTTTGAGTGGTCTTTCCGCCGGATTAAATGTCCTTTTTGCGGTAACGAGGAGCAGCATTCTCTGGCCTTTTTCACCGTGGAAGAGGATGAACGCTACCATGTTGACGTATGCAACGAGTGTAAACGTTACATCAAAATTATTGATTTTCGCGAGGAGAATCAGAAGGCAAATATGGATGTGGAAGATATTGCCACGCTGCATCTTGATATTCTGGCCTCCGAAGAAGGATACAATTAGGGTGATTGGGTGAAAGCGGAGAGAGTTGTCAAAAAGGTATCCTGACCCGGTAATGAAGCGCATTATTTTCATCCTTTGGGTGATTGGCAGGAAATAAAAAAATGAAAGTGTTTGATTTAAGAAAAAAGAGAACCGCCATTGGAAACGTGACCGCCCTTGTATTCGTGTTAATGTTTGTATTTGCCTGTTCTTCGTATATCAATGTTGCTTATAACAAAAAAATTTTTGAGCAAGGTAATAAAGCGTATGTTGTAGTAGGCGCAAAAAACAATCATCCTCCTGTAAACGACAGGCGGACGGTGTATAGTTACATGTACTTTAAAAACAAGCAAAACGAAGAGATAATCCTAAAAGTTAGCGGTGTTCAATCATTTATGATACCTCCGGGCGAGTACACATTAACATCGTTTAAACTTGGCGATTATATAGATGGCTCTTCATTAGCGACTTGGGTGGATATTAAAGATAGAATAGAAGGGAATTTTTTTGTATCTGCAGGCGAGGCGATATATTTGGGCGAGGTAAATACTTTGGTAACTAAAAATGTTAAACGTGCCATTATCGGGAAAAATTACCCGGATTCAGAAGTCGAATTTACTACTTCTATCGCCAACAATTTTGAAAACATTGAAAGAAGAAAATTTGAAACTGAATGCGGAAAATCCTTAATTCCCAGAATTATGACATGGAATAAATTAAGATAGTTTCATATCACGACAATGTACATATGTGGTACAATTAAAAAATAACCATCAATTAAGCATTTTGAACGAGTAATTTCGAGTACTCTTTCCCATGAATAAAGAGGAGAAAAAAATTGAGACAATCATCGCCCTTTTGGAGGAAGAAGCCTCCGCATGGGATGTACCGATTGTCACACAATATGCGGATAATCTGAAGGGACCTTTTACGATTCTCATTTCGACCATTCTTAGTTTGAGAACCAAGGATGAAGTAACGGAAGAGGCTTCCCGCCGTTTATTTGCCCTGGCCGATACTCCGGAAGCCATGGCAGCCCTTGAGGAGGAAGATATTCAAAAGGCCATTTATCCGGTGGGTTTTTATCGGAACAAGGCCAAAACTATTATTGAAATTTGCCGGACTTTGCAGGAGCGTTATCATTCTCTGGTTCCCGATTCCCTTGACGAATTATTGACGTTGAAAGGGGTAGGACGCAAAACGGCGAATCTGGTGATGACTTTGGGGTACGGAAAAGAGGGAATATGCGTTGATACTCATGTCCACCGTATTTCCAACCGCCTGGGTTATGTTGCCGCCAAAAGTCCGGACGAAACGGAGTTTGCCCTGCGGAATAAGCTCCCGAAAAAATATTGGATTCGTTACAATACGCTTATGGTGGCCTTTGGCAGGAATGTGTGCCGTCCCGTGTCGCCGCTGTGCAGTTGTTGTGTTGTCGCGTCCTTTTGTGACCGTGAAGGCGTTGTGCACAGTCGTTGACCGTGGTTTGTGCGCATGTGTGATAATATTTCAGCAAAAATTCAGGAGTAACATGAGAAGACCATTTATTGCCGGTAATTGGAAAATGCACAAAACTATCGCGGAGGCTGTTGATTTTTCCCAAAAGCTGTGCAAACAAGCGCAGCAATTTACGGGTGGTAAAGACATCCTGATCGCGCCGCCCTTTACGGCCTTGTCTTCGGTGGCCAAGGTTATTGAAGGAACGGGCATCCATCTGGCTGCTCAAAATACCCACGAATCGCCGCAAGGGGCTTTTACGGGTGAGGTATCCAGTTCCATGGCGGCGGAGGCGGGTTGTGATTATGTTCTTATCGGTCATTCGGAACGCAGACATCTTTACGGCGAAACGGATGATCTTCTGGCCCGGAAAGTCGAAGCCGCCTGGAAAAGCGGCTTAAAAGTCATTTTCTGTATCGGCGAAACACTGGACGAGCGGGAACAGGGGAAAACGTTTGCCGTTGTTGAAAAGCAGATAAAAGAAGGGTTGAAGGCATTTAAAGAGGATGATATAGAACGGCTCGTCATCGCCTATGAACCTGTTTGGGCGATTGGTACGGGTAAAACGGCGACACCGGAGCAGGCCGAGGAGGTTCACGCATTGATCCGTGGCCTGCAGAAAAAACTCCATGGCGCAGCGGCTGCCGATTCTTTGATCATTCTTTACGGCGGAAGCGTCAAACCGGATAATATGACGGAATTAATGGCCAAAGAGAATGTGGACGGCGCCCTGATTGGCGGGGCAAGTTTGGATGTGGAATCCTTTTTGCAAATGATCATGTTCGATAAGCCGGAATAAAACAGAGGAAAGAAAGATGAGACCTTTATTAATTGTTTTACATATCATGATTTGCCTGGTTCTGATTGTAGTCGTTCTGCTGCAGGCGGGAAAAGGCGCCGGTATGGGCGCCGCCTTTGGAGGAGCAAGCCAGACAGTATTCGGCGCGGCAGGCGCTGGCACTTTTCTGACTAAGATGACAACGGTTATTGCCATCCTTTTCATGCTCACAACTCTGGGACTGTCCTATTTCAGCCAGGAACGGACGTCGTCTGTCGTGCGGGACTATGCTCCCCCCAAAGCCGCAGAGAGTACGCCGGTTAATGATCCAGCAGCACAGGCCCCCGCCCCTGCGGCGGCTCCGGAAGGCAAAGCGCCGCAATCTCCGGAAAATTAAGCACAAAGGCTTATTGTCTGCCCTTTAGTTGGAAGAACGGGCGGATAATTTTGGGGATACGATTTCATATTGACAAAGGTACTTGCAAACGGTAGAGTACCGGCGATTTTTCAGTAGTTTTTGCTTTAGTATTGCAAAAAGGTCTTTCCAAAAATGCCGAAGTGGTGGAACTTGGTAGACACGCTATCTTGAGGGGGTAGTGGGCCACGCCCGTCCGGGTTCAAGTCCCGGCTTCGGCACCAAAGTGTATTTAATCCGAATCTGTGCGCCCTTGGGTGCATGATTCGGATTTATGCTACAGCGGATGTCAATACGTGCAGGCAAAAGTTTGCAGTCTATAAAATTTGCCGTCTTTGAATTATAGACGTCATGCCTCTTCCCGCTCAAGCATCTGACCTACCAAGTATTGCGGATCAATACCCTCCAAACGCGCCGGTTGTACCGGCCCAGAGGAGGCTTAGGTGTGGGTGTTCTGATGAAGAAACAAGCAGATGAAAAGCCCTTATTGACGGGCAAAGGAAAGATTGCCGCTCGATTTCGCAATATCAATGTTGAGCTTTTTGCCCTGGCTTTCTTCTTAATGGTGATCGCCCTTCTGGCGACGTTTGACCACATTATAAAGAAAGTATCCACCAATTATACCAGCAACTATGCCATCAGTTCCGCAAACGCTCTCAGCGGCCATATTGTCAAGGAAATCGGCCTGATGGCGAAGGCGGCTCATTCCCGTGCCGTTATCGAATGGTTTGCCGATGAAAACAACAATGCTAAAAAAGCTCTCGCCTATGAGGAACTGGCGGGTATTATCGGGGGTTTATACAGCCATAATTTATATATTGGCGTGGCGAAATCGCTGCATGAATATAGAATCAGTGAAGATTATCTTGACAGCAACCGGCCTTCCGCCACACTTGACAAAAAGAAGCAAGAAGACTCCTGGTATTTTGCGAGCGTCGAATCAGACAGTGATTATGTGCTGACGGTCGGCGTAGATCATGTGGTACACAAAAAACGCGTGTGGCTCAACTACAGGGTTATTCAAAATGGCGTCACCCTTGGCGTAATTTGTACGGGACTGGAATTTTCCCATATAACGGGGGAGCTGTTTTCCCAATATGACAGCGCCCATCTGCGCGGCCTCGTTATAGATGAAGACGGTATTATCCATATGGACAGCTCTCTCCTGGGCCATGAGGATTTTCGGCAGTATGAGCTTGAGGCCAAAATTGAAAATGAATTTTCCGATCCTGTTTTTCTTGCGGCAGTAAAATCACACTTTGACGGTATTAAAGGTTATTTCGAGGCGGTCAGCGTACCCACCGTTGCCAAATTATCAGCCGGCCCGTATCGTTATGCGACAATAGCGCCCGTCAGGTTTACAAACTGGTCGGTGGCCGTTTTATACGATTCCTCGTCATTGGTTAATATGTCATTATTCCTGCCGGTCATTGCGATTATGCTTGTTTTGCTGATTGCCTTCGCCCTGGCCACCAACGCCATGAGTTCCCGCCTCATATTTACGCCGCTGGAGCAACTGGTTCGCAGTCTGGCGCGGCTGAAAGAGAATAGAGATGAGCAGATTTATGGCATTGAGCGCGATGATGAGTTCGGCACTCTTTCCAATACGATTCAGGATTTGTTTACCAAGGCAAACTATGACGCCCTGACAGGCGTTTACAACAGGCGATTTATGGAAACCAGTCTCCGTCCTACCATAGAGCTTTTGTCCCGGTCCGAGGGGCTGCTGACCGTACTCATGGCGGATGTAGATTATTTCAAACATTATAATGATACCTACGGCCACGAAAAGGGAGACCTCTGCTTAAAAGCGATTGCCAAAGTAATGGCGGATAGCGTGGGCAGAACGAACGATTTTGTGGCGCGTTATGGCGGAGAAGAATTTGCCGCCATCTTGCCGAATACTGACAAGGCCGGAGGGTGTGCGATTGCCCAAAAGATATTGGAGAATGTGCGGACGCTGAACATTCCCCATGCGAAAAGCCCTGCCGCCGAATATGTCACCATTTCCATTGGCGTTACGACAGGTAAAGTTACCCATATGCAAAACTGGGAAGTTTACTTGAAACGTGCGGACGAAGCCATGTACGCGTCAAAGCAAAACGGGCGGAATCAATATACTTATCTTGATTTTTCGGAACATTAATCGGCCAACCAGGAGTTGAATATTTTTCTCACACAACTCGTAAAGTTCCAGTCCCTTTTCCGTAAAGCCGTATTTTTCGATGTATGCCAAAACAAATTCGCCGTGTATGC
>JAITWQ010000202.1 GCA_031285215.1 Syntrophobacterales bacterium
ATATCGCAGCGACTGTATTTTCCTGTACGTGCTGGGCTAAACCACTTCCGCTCCCCCGTAAAGTTTTTGCCAGACCTTTTCTTCATATCCCTGACGATCCTGTTTCAATGCCAGAGGGAGGAAATCAAGAATATCCTGGGCTGTCATGCCGTCTTCTCCTAAAGCCGCTGCGGCCAGATCACCCGCCAGGCCGTGGAGAAATACGCCTTTACGCACCCCTTCTTCCAGGGATAGTTTCCGGGAACACATGGCTCCGATAATTCCCGTGAGAACATCGCCGCTGCCGGCGGTAGCCATTCCCGAATTGCCGCTGAGGTTGACATAGACCTGTCGTGCGGGGTTTCCAATAAGCGAATGGCCGCCCTTTAACACGATAAGGGCGTTGTAGTTCCGAGAGGTTTCCTGCAGGATGGCGATTCTGTTTTCTCTGATTGCGGGAATGGACTGCCCTGTCAGGGCTGACATTTCGCCCAGATGAGGGGTCAGGATCGTTTTTCCCTGACGGCGGTGCAAGAAATCCGGCTTTGCGGCAACGGCGGTAAGGCCGTCACCATCAATAATGATGGGCGTTTCAATGGTTTCCGCAAGCTCACAGATCAGTTGCTGCGTTTCAAAGTGGAGGGAAAGGCCTGGGCCGATAATGACGCAATCCGCTTTGTTTGCCTGATCAAAAAGTGCTTCTTTGTTCGCGTAGGCAATGGTCCCTGCCGGTGTTTCCTTTTGCGGCAGCAGCACCAATTCGCTTCCCTTCTGGGCGATAAACGGCGCGATACCGGCGGAAACGGCAAGACGGGCATAACCGCCGCCCGCCTTCAGGAAGGACATGGCGGCAAAAAAAGGAGCGCCCATATAGGCTGAGGAACCAGCAATAATCAGGGCATCGCCCATAGAACCCTTGTATCCGTCAGGATCACGGGGCGGCAGGCTGACAAAATCATTGACATGGATCAACAGCTCGTTCTGTTCATACAGGGAAGGGGGAAAGGAGATGTGGGAAAGATAGAGTTCTCCCCCCATGGCAAAGCCCGGATAGAGAAAATTGCCGATTTTAGGCAGGCCAAAGGTTATTGTGTAACGAGCCTGTACCGCCGCTCCCATAATTTCACCTGTATTGCCGTTTATGCCGGAGGGAATGTCCAGACTAAAGACGGTTTTTCCCTTCCTGTTAATCATGGCAATTACTGCGGCATACAGGCCGGATACGTTCCGATCAAGGCCGGTTCCCAACATGGCGTCAACAATAGCGTTACAATGGGCCAGATCATGGTATAGTTCGCCGGCTTCTGCGATTATCTGGACAGAAATTGACAGAGGAGCCAGCATCTCATAATTTTTCTGCGCCGCTCCCTGGTATTTATCGGGATCAGAAAGGAGGAAAACCTTCACCAAACCGCCGTCAGAGTGAATTTTACGGGCGACAACAAAGCCGTCGCCGCCGTTATTGCCGCCGCCGCACAGGATGACAAACTTTTTTCCGGTAATACCGATTTTGTCTTTTAGCAGAGATGCGGCCGCAAGACCGGCATTTTCCATTAAAATTTCCTCCGGGATACCTAACTGCTCACTGGCAAAATGATCCATCGCCCGCATTTGTTCTACTGTCGCTATTTTCATGCTTTTCTCCTGCAAAGACACAAATTCAACTTCTTAATCTCTCACTTATATCACAAAAAGACTTTCTGTGAAAAAATCGTTTTTGCATTGCGAGGCGGCCCGTGTTCTCACGGCGAAAATTTGCACAAAAAGCGTTGCTCTTACAAAAAATTCTATATAAAAGATAGATGAACATGTAAAAAGGAGTGCTGACACAATGCCCCCAAAAACATTCGCCACCGCTGCAAAAAAAAGGCCGGTTCTCTTTTTTATTCTCTGGAGTATTCTTCTTTTACCTTGTTACGCATATGGCCGCGACTATCGCTTTACCGACGCCCATCTCCATTATGTAAATTACGCTGTCCAATCCCAGGGTTTTCCCGCCCTTCTGGCCGAAATGGACAGGCACAAAATAGAACGGGCCATAGTGTTCGGGTCGGGATATGAGATTTCATGGCCGGACATCCGCCCCTACCGGATAAGATATTATCTGGATACGGAAACGGGAACAGATCTTGTTCCCCCTGCCTACTTCACAAAACGCGGCGATTACCGTCTTCTCATTGATTACGCTAAACTTTCCTACGATAAAAGGGTACGCTTTTTCCCTTTTTTGCAGGGAATTGACGCTAATAACCGCAATGAAATCTACTATATCCGCGAAATGTTTGAGAGCCATCCCGGACTTTGCGGCATCGGTGAAATCATGATTCGCGGAGGTATGCTGAATCGTCTGACGCCTTTCACTCCCCAGGGAGACAGCATCGCCCTTGATCCCATTTTAGATTTTGCCGCCGCGAATCGCCTGCCCGTCATTATCCGCCACGACATGGCCGAAGAACCGCCCAAACCCACCAAAGAACCTCTGGAACCCATTTATCTGAAAGAAATGATCGATCTGTTATCGCGCCATCCCAACACCATTGTTATCTGGGCTCACGCAGGTATCGGCCGTAATATCCACATCAGGGAACACCACATCCTGCTGAAAAGGTTAATCACGGCTCATCCCAACCTGTACATTGATCTGTCATGGTTTGCCTGGGAAAACAGTATCGAAAAGAACCTGAACGCCTGGGTGGAACTGATCACTAATCATCCAGATCGCTTTGTTCTTGGTTCCAATAAAATCGGTAATTTCCGCAGCCGCATTGACGATGAGAAACAAACCTCCGCATTGAATGCCATTATGTCATCGCAATCAGGAAATATAGGAGTGGGAGACGCCCTGAAACGATATATCCCCCTTTTAAAGGCGATTGACCGCCAGCCCGACGGAGAGGCTATTTCTGATATGATAACACACCGGAATATCAATTGGATTCTGGGGCGAATCACCAACGCCTGTAAAACCGGCAACCCCGTTATTGACCCATGGAAAGGAGGAGATCCGTGGAAAGATCCCCGCTACGCCAGACCCATTATGACGGTTCAGCTTGAAAACGCGCCTCCCATTTCCATCAGCCTTCATGCCAACTATGGGGACATCGCCCGCGACATCGTTCTTAAAGGCTATCGCTGGCATGAAAAGCCAAAATACACGGGCATCGCGGAAAGTATCCAGATAGAGGGAACAGCCAAACAGGGGGCAGGACTTTTTGCGGAATCGGGATTTAAAGACTATATCGGATACATTGATGCTTCGCGAAGGGACAAAATTTCCGTCCGGTCAGTCGTTTCCATTGGCAATTGGGATGAGGCGTTCACCTATAAGAATAAAGACGCCCTGTTCTTTCCCAGCGGGAATTGGCCTACTGTCCCCTGGTGGCGTAATGACAAGAATAAAGACATTATCAATAAAGTCCGGGTACCCGAAGGACGGCGATTAATTCTTTATGATGACGAATATTTCCGCGGCAAGGTATTGCAAGTTATTCCGGCAACAAAGGGGAAGTTTGAAAGTTTGGACAAGGTAACGGACAAAGTCCGCTCGTTCCAGTTCGTGCCGGAATCATAGAAAACGATTTTTCTGAGGTACAATTTTTTATTGCCCATGTGGAAGCGTACTCTGATACCCGCGGTGTTGGGAATTGTGCTTCTTGGTCACTGCCTGGCCAATATGGACTGGATTATTCTCCACGTATTCCATCCGCAGATGACATCCTCTGTTGGTCAGGTGATGGACAAACATCCCCGCTCCAAAGATCTTAAAGAAGGAAAGAGAGTATTTTCTTACCGCATCACCATGCAGGGAATTCAAAGTCCCTTTTGCGGCGGAGAAGCGTCGGTTGACGCCGGGCTGTTTCATAAACTGAAACACAAAGACCGGCTTTCCATCTATGTTTTGGACGGCGTTTGTTATATGCCGGAGGATATTCGCTGGAGAAAGGGATTCCGCCTCTACTATTGGTGTGCCTTTATTATCGGATTTATTGGCTTGGGCCTGATGGGTTACGCCCTCTGGGAAGTGCGCAAAAAACAGCCGGACAATAACACAAGCGGTTATCCAT
>JAITWQ010000032.1 GCA_031285215.1 Syntrophobacterales bacterium
GCCACCATTTCTGATATTGGCGTGACCAGAATGGGAAATTATAACCTTTTGATGGCTTATTCCCATGTGGCTCATAACTGTTCCCTGGGCAATCATGTGATTCTGGCTAATTCGGCTAATCTGGCAGGGCATATCCATGTAGATGATTACGCCATTATCGGCGGCTTGACCGGTGTGCATCAGTTTACCCATATCGGCGCCCATTGTATTATTGGCGGCGCTTCTGCGGTTAATAAGGATATTCCCCCTTTTACGATGGCTTCGGGAAATTACGCAAAGCTCCACGGTTTGAATCAAATAGGGCTCAGGCGAAGAGCCTTCTCCGAGGAAACCATTCAGCTTCTGAAAAAGGCCTATCGCATCATGTTTCGTATGGCATTGCTGAAAAAAGACGCCATCGAAAAAATCAAGAGCGAACTCCCCCATTCTCCTGAGATCAGTCAGTTCATTACCTTCATTGAGGAATCCGAAAGAGGGGTATGCCGCCATTAACGTTGTTCTTCCGGGCAATCACTTTGGAAAAAGATATTTCTTCCTTCGGCAGACCTGAGCAGCCATACCATTCAAAGCACGGAATCTGTGCAGCGCCCAAAGAGCCTTGCCATGCCTCCTGATGAAGGGGGCGGTTTTTGCCGCGACCGGCGAAATTTCAACATCATGATTGTTGCGGGGGAGGCGTCGGGTGATCTGCACGGCGCTTACCTGATGAGGGCTATGAAAGAAAGGCAAGACGTACCCTTGTCTTTCTATGGCATTGGCGGCGATAAAATGGCAAAAGAGGGAATGCAGCTCATGGCTGATGCTGCCGACATGGCGGTTATGGGGTTGACGGAAGTTATTTCGCGTTTATGGTTCATCAGAAAAATCATGAAAAGACTCAAAAGAAGCCTGGAAAATGAACGCCCCGATTTGGTGATCCTCATTGATTATCCCGGTTTTAATCTTGCTCTGGCAAAGGAAGCCCAAAAGAAAGGAATTGCTGTTCTTTACTATATCAGCCCCAAAGTCTGGGCATGGCGGAGCGGGCGCATTAAGACCATAAAACAAGTGGTTAATCATATTGCCTTGATTTTCCCCTTTGAAGAAGAACTCTACCGCAAGGCGGGGGTAAAGGGAACCTTTGTGGGACATCCCCTCCTTGATGAAATTCAAATCAGGGATACTCCGGAAGAAATAAAAAAAGAAATGAATCTTTCAGGGGCGGAACAAATTGTTGCTCTGCTGCCGGGAAGCCGAAAAAGTGAAATACAAAAGCTCCTCCCGGAAATGATCAAGGCTGCTGAAATTCTTCACGCTCATTTTCCTGGTATGCGTTTTACTCTTCCCGTCGCCCATACCCTTTCTGTGAGCGCGATTCAGGATAGTGTTGCGTCTTCTGCCGTTCCTGTTCAGGTTGTAGCGGGAAAGACATATGAAATCCTTTCTGTGGCCGATGCGGTGATTGTCGCTTCCGGAACGGCGGCGCTGGAAACGGCTCTTTTTGCAAAGCCCATGGTAATTGTTTACAAAACATCTTCCTTTACTTACTTTTTAGGAAAGCGTTTAGTCAAAACAAAACATATTGGTCTGCCCAACATTCTGGCTCAAAAAACCATTGTTCCGGAACTGATCCAGAAAGATTTTTCTGGAGAACGTATCGCTTATGAAGTAACACAGATATTAAAGAATCAGATTGTCAGAGATAAAATGATTCAGGAATTAACCGCCATAAAGAAATCTTTGGGAGAACCGGGGGCCGCTCGGCGAACAGCGGCATTAGCATGGCAAATGCTGCAGCAGGATAAGTAATGGAAATTTATAAACGCCTTTTAAAATTAGCCAGGGGGCAGCTCACCAAATTCGTTTTCGCGGTAATCTGTATGGCCTTTGTCGGAGCCGCAACAGGAGCGCTTGCGTATTTGGTTAAACATGTCCTGGACGACGTTTTTGTTAATAAGCAGCTGGAAAGTCTTTATTGGATTTCCATTGCCGTGGCCATCATTTTTTTTGTCAAAGGAATTACCAATTACGGACAGAATGTTCTGATGAACTATATTGGCCATCGCATTGTAACGGATCTGCGGGCTGAGCTTTATGGCAGTATTCAAAGGCAGTCCCTTTCGTTCTTCACCAAAAACCCTACGGGTACCCTTATTTCCCGCGTGACCAACGATGTTAAGCTTATTCAGGATTCTGTATCCGATGCCCTGACAAGTATCTTTAAAGATACTTTTACCATGATAGCCCTTATTTTTGTGGTGTTCTATCATAATTGGAAACTGGCCATCATCACCATGGTCGTTTTTCCCCTGGCCATATATCCGATTGTTTTTCTTGGACGGCTGATCAGAAGAACAACGACGAAAATGCAGGCGGCCATGGGGAATTTTACCTCCATTCTCCAGGAAACCATTGCGGGAAGCCGCATTGTCAAGGCTTTTGGCATGGAATCATATGAAAACAAACGTTTTCGCAAGGAAAACGAACAGTTATTCCGCCTCCAGATGCGTATTGTCAGGATTAAGAGTATAACCAGTCCCCTTATGGAATTTTTTGGCGGTTTAAGTATTGCTTTTATCATACTTTATGGGGGATATGAGGTCATTCATGACCGCGCCACGCTGGGCTCCTTCATGTCCTTTTTAGTTGCCCTGATGATGCTTTATGAGCCTTTGAAAAGACTGGCCAATGTCAATAATGTTGTCCAGCAGGGCATTTCCGCCGCCACCAGAACTTTTGCTATCATTGATCACGTGCCGGAAATAAAAGATCGGGATCGCGCCTTGCCCCTGCCGCCGATTCAACAGGGTATTTCTTTTCGCAATGTCAGTTTTGCCTATGAAGATGAACCTGTTTTAAAGCATATCAATCTGGATATCCGCGCCGGTGAAGTGGTTGCCTTTGTCGGCATGAGCGGCGGCGGGAAAACCACTCTGGTTAACCTGATTCCCCGTTTCTATGATGTTACGGAAGGCGCTGTTTATATTGACAATACGGATATAAAAGACGTTACGCTGAAATCGCTCATCGGGCAGATCGGCATCGTGACCCAGCAAACGTTCCTCTTCAATGACACGGTTCGCAACAACATTGCCTACGGTGCAAGCCAAACACCGGATGAACATATTATAGAAGTTTCCCAGGCGGCCCACGCCCATGGCTTTATCATGAACCTTCCTCAAGGATACGATACGATCATCGGAGAGCTGGGGGCAAAGCTTTCGGGTGGGGAGCGGCAGCGTATTTCCATCGCCCGCGCCCTTCTTAAGGACGCCCCCATTCTTATCCTTGATGAGGCGACCTCGTCTCTGGATACGGATTCGGAACGGGAAGTGCAAGAGGCTCTGGAAAATCTGATGAAAAACCGTACAACCCTTGTTATTGCTCATCGTCTTTCCACAATCCGCAATGCCGACAGAATTGTTGTTCTGTTAAACGGAGAGATTGTTGAAGAAGGAACCCACGATGATCTCCTTGTCCTCAAAGGGGAATATAATCGGCTTTATCACATGCAGTTCAAAAACGACGAACAAGA
>JAITWQ010000072.1 GCA_031285215.1 Syntrophobacterales bacterium
TGGGCGACAAATCAGGTCAGCGATTTAATCGCCAACGGCGTACAGGGCATCCATTTTTATACCCTGAACCAGTCAAAAGCCACCCTCAAAATCTATGAAGACGCGGATTGTCACGAAAGGTTGGCTGAAACTTATAGAAAACTTGCAGAACTCACCGGCGCAAAGGAAGAAACACCATCTAAAACTTATAGAGAACTTGCAAAAGAACACACCAACGCAAAGGAAGAAACATCATCATCCCTTAAAGAATACAACCGGTAGTTTTGCCGCGTTTGGACATCAGGGTTTACTAGCCGCCCGATGGCTGCTAAAGGCGAAAGGAAATTAACTGCCGCGTTGCGGCCTGACGCAATGACGAAATCAACCAATGATTAAACATTACGAGCTTATTCCATCTCTATTCTTAATGCAGGAGTAACCCATGCAAAGTTCTCCCCAACGTTTGCCTTTTCCTCTCAGGATGATCAGGGCGGCCTTTCTTCTCTGCTGTTTTCTTTTCTTCGCTCCTTCCGCATGGGGAGGAAATATTTTCTTCACGTCCAAATTGGGCGCTGACGGCAGGGTTACGGTTCAGTTAAGCGGCACTTTTGCCAGCTGTACCACCTGCGACCCGTCCGGGCAAAACTGCGTAACCACTGATACAGGAGCGGTATCTCTATCGCAGAACATGTATAATGCCTGTTCCGCTTCCGGCAAAGGTTCGGCGTCATGTTCCAAGATTTTCGACCGCGGAACCCACGGAACCCATACATTTACCGGAAGACTAAAGGACTGCCGTGGAATCGTGACAGATACTTACGTTTTAACTCTGGATAACACGCCTGAGGTTGCCGTGACATCTCCCCTAAACGGCAGCACCGTATCGGGACCATTCGACATTACGGGAAAGGCCGTCTTCCAGCCGACGCGAAACGCCGTCAAAGGAACGATCTCCCTCTATGTGGACGGATCTTCAACTCCCCAGGCCACGAAAAAATGTACAACGGAAGTATGCCTTTTCAGCTGGAAAGAATTGCAGGGAAAGGAATATGAGATGTATCACGGCGGCCACGCCGTTGAATTAAAGGCAGCGGGCGGCGGAGCTGCGGCATTGGACATCAGCGCCTTTACCGTTGATAACGCGCCCGCCGTCGTACTGACATCTCCATCTCATGACGACATGGTGCCGGTTCCCTTTGATATCGCGGGAACTGCCGCCTTCAAGCCGACGCAAAACGCAACAAAGGGAATGATCTTCCTTCATATAAACGATTCCCTCGCCGCATCTAAGACCTGTGCGACGGAAGAATGTTCTTTCCGCCATGAGGAAATTGAGGAAAAGAAGTACGAGCTGCGCCATGGCGGCACTCATACGGTAAAATTGACGGCCAGCAGCGCCTGGGGCGGTTCCGTCAGCCGCGCCAATACTTTTACCGTCGCTAATATACCCGCCGCCATTACCTCCCCCGAAAACGAAGAACCATCCGATGATGCAGCGGTGGAAGATACTATGCTTTCCGGCGTTACCGATGACGCAGCGGCGGAGGATACCACCCTTTTCGGTGTTACCGATGACGCAGCAACGGAGGATACCATCCTTTCCGGTGTTACCGGCGACGCAATAACGGAGGATACCAAAATGTCTGCTCCTCAAAGCAGCCGCAGTGACATTTTTTCATTTGCGGAAGGGGGAGATCCCATTCCCCATGATAAGTTCGCTGCCTGGAGCCGGGATTCTGATTTAGAGGTTCAAGGCGCTCTGTATTCTTTTCTTTCCGAAGCATCTTTCTACACAAGAATTGTCCCTCCCCTTTCCACAGGTGACTATCAAGAATTTGCACTGCATTACTGGGAGCGGTGTATGCGCGAAAATCCGGATGGAGAATGGGCTGATACCCGTTACGGGGCGGCCCGCGCACTGACTGCTTTTATTAAAAATTTATGGGAAACGGAGGAAAACGGAGAACTGCTGAAGGAAATAAAAATTTGGCTGGAAAGAATGTACAGAGAGGGAGATGAAGATATGAGAACCTGCCTGGAAACCGGTACGTTGGAGCATCTTTTCGTCAATCCCGAAATTGCGGCCTTTTTTGCTGACTGGCTGGACGATCCGCTGTTAGGGGAAGCATTTAACCAGGCCTTAAACTGCGCCGGCATTAATTCTTTCTTTGCTGTGCCTTTTTCTGCGGACTACAGGTAGTGCTGAAATCAAGGCTGTCATGGGGCGCCGCATCTTTCCTTTCATCTTGCGCAGAATGCCCTTTCATGCTATAGGTATAAGCTATATCATGAGAATAAATGAACATTCAATATTATAGAGGTTGACACAATGGCGCTTTTCATCGGGGGTATCATAGCCGGGATTTTGGGTTTGATTGGCTTTATCGTCTGGTTCAGCGATTTTCTTATCATTCTGAAAGGGGGAATTCCCCTTTTAATGGTTGCCGGAGGGTGTCTGGCCGCTTACATCGGCTTTGACGAGCTTCAGGAAAAATTTTCTCTGGAAAAGCAGCGTCAGGAAGACGCTATCAACAAAGCCATGGAAGATGCGGAAAGTGCGCGTCTGAAGGCAGACCAATACCGGGAAGAACTGGAAAAACTGAAAGAAACATTAAATACCAATACCCCAAATATCTCTTGACACGGAGGATAACTTTACGCTGACACTCACCCTGGCTTTTAACTTTTCGTGAGGAAAAAACATGAAATGGTTTATCAAAGGCTTAAAGCATTACGCTGATTTCAGCGGGCGGGCGCGGCGAAAAGAGTATTGGATGTTCGCGCTGTTCAGCGTGATTTTTGCTGCCGCCTGGTCATTTCTGGGAATACTCGTATTTACGTTTCTAAACGGCAGCAACAATATCGCCGCCGAAAACATCATCCTCATTATGAGCTATCTCGTTGTCTTTACGCTGCCGGGAATGGCAGTTGCCGTCCGCCGTCTGCACGATGTGGGTAAAAGCGGCTGGATGCTCCTGGTGAGCTTGATTCCAATCATTGGCGGAATCTGGCTCTTTGTGTTGATGCTGACTAATAGCCAGCCGGAAGAAAACCGATACGGGCCGAATCCCAAAACATCATTGACCACTTTCAGCGAACCGGCACGCCTTAAAAGCGCGGCTGTAGTGCTGATCGTTGTTCCCATCGCGGCGTTTTTAACACAGGTCTTGCAGCTTATTGCACAAAATTTGTCGC
>JAITWQ010000079.1 GCA_031285215.1 Syntrophobacterales bacterium
CCCCTTGTTACCCAAAAGCGCAATCTTTTAACCATGAAATATTGTTAAAACTTTGTCAATATCTAAAAATGTGCTATAATGTTTTACAAAACGGGATTAATAAAGGGATAGAACAAAGCAAATCCTTGTCTGAGCGTCCCTGCATCACGGGCTTGAACGGGTTATTTCCGTTTTCCCGATAAAAAATCATCAATTCCGTACAATATAAATTTGCATCATCTGTTGGTGATCAATTGCATGTACGTCTCCCTGAAAAAATTACCCATGCCGCGATTACGGCGGGCAATCCATAAAAGGAAGGGATAGCTGTTGATTGTTTTGAGATTTGCGCAGACAACGATGACAAAGGCGGTATGTCTGCGCCCGCGCTTGGCAGGCGCTCAGGTCAATAAAATATTGATAATGTTCACACCAAATAATCGGCGCCGTCTTCTGCTGGTCGGAGAATAACTCTCTCTTTTTCTTGGGCATTTGTCAGGAAATAGCAGCAGTATTGACTATCAAGGGTTGGCAACGCCAAGCCTTTTGGCAACGTTTTCCAAAGTCTCCCTGGCGTAGGGAATGTTTTCCTGCTCCCAGACTTCAATGAATTGGCGCATACCGTCAGCTCGGGCTGGATCGCTTTTTACCGAACCACCGACAAAGGGCGGGGCCGGATCATATTCGATATATAACTGGGCATTTTTAGCCTCTTCCTCACCACGCAGAATAGCAAGCAAGGTCAGCCCAAAATCAATACCGGAAGTTACTCCGGCGCCTGTCACACGGTTACGGTCTCGTACCACGCGTTCGAATACCGGCTCTGCCCCCACATAGGCCAGGTCTTCCACGGAGTACCAGTGTGAGGTGGCCTTATATCCTTTTAACAGTCCGGCAGCGCCCAAGATAAGCGATCCCGTACACACGCTGGTGATCCACTGAGCATTTTTGCCCACCGTTTCAAGCCACCCGATCATATCGTCATCGCGCATATGAATATAAGGATTGGTAGTCCCAGGCACACATATAATGTCCGTTTGGGAGATATCAGCATAGGCGGCGGTAGGCAAGTAACCCAATTTTTTGTTGGCTGCCGTGTCACCATAGACAGGGTCCAGGCTGCGCGCGACGTAATCCACGTCGAACAGGCCCATGGCAGTCAATACCGAAGCTGGACCAAGGAAGTCAAGGGCATACATATTTTCATAAATGACAAAAGAAATGTGCGGTTTCGCGGGGTTGTTCTGTGCGCTCATATTTTCCTCCAAGTCTGAAAAAAAGTTGATGTGCCGGAATCGGTAAAGAGAACTGCGCCAGTTTAGTAAAAATTTAATCAGAAGTCAAGGGAGGCGCGCCTGAGGGAGATCATCTGTTAACATCTAAGCAAAAAAAGGCCCCATCTTTTGGAGATGAGGCCTGAAAGGACAATATTTTCCAAGGTTACTCTGAAGAAGGCTCCGAACCGCCGCCAATGACGCGCCAATAAACGCCGCGAGTATCCTGGGGATGAATAAATGCCTGGTACAAGTCCTGGGAACGCCAATACTGGATTTCCTTTCCCCTGCCCAAAGATTTTCCGATGATCGCCGCGCCGTTTCCCTTGAGACAGGCAACAGCCTGGGGTACCTGATCTACTTTCAGGCTGATCATCTGCACGCCAAAGGCGTATTCGTCCCGTTCCCGCAAAGGTTTCTCTTTCAGAACCCAACGGGTTTCGCTTCCCTTTCCGGCGGTAACCGGATTATCGTCATTGTCGCGCAATTCGTACCATTCATCCCCGCCTTCCATGAACTCAACGATTGTTGGACCCACGGCAAAGCAGGATACATTGATATGCAGATCCGTATCCGTATAGCGCTTCAAAACATCCCAGCCGAATAAGCGGCAATAGTCGCTTTCCGCCTTGACGACATCAAAAACAGCAATGCTGATACGCTCAATATATTCTACGGCAACTTCTTCAGCCACGAATAATCTCCTATTTCTTGGGTTTGGGAAGAACCATTTCGGCTAACTCTTCGTCATAGATATGGCCCTTGGCGATCTGACGGCGCAACTCGACATGATCAATCGTACTCTTGCCGGTCTTCTCGGCGGCGTTGAAGGCGTTGAAGCCCAGCCACGCATCACCGTTCATGTTGGAACCAAGCCAGTAGCTGGCATGGACCTTCGTGACATCCCAATGGGTTTTCTTCTTCAGACGAATCGTTTCGATAGCTTTCATCAGGCAGTGGGGGAAGGTCTGCACCAAGGCCCAGATCATGCCGTTGATGTGGTTATCCAAAAGGCTGAAGTCAGTTGTCAGCGTTTTCAGGTAAGCATTGGCCTCTTTGAGGGCGTCGCCGGTCTTCATCTCGCCGTACACAATTTCACCATTGTCCACATACTTATCCGTGATAACGCGGGGATCTCTGACCCAGTTGCCCTGGGCGTCCTTTTTAATGGGAATGGCCTTGCCGATCAATCCCAGTCTCTCCATTTTATAGGAACTCCAGGGGATATTGGAAATGCAGTTCCACATGGCGTTTTCCATGGAAAGATTCAAGGGAAGGAAATCTGTTGACCCGCCGTCGGGAGACGAACCAACGCGGGTTCCCGCCTGGCCGAAGGTAGCCGTATCGGCAGAGATATTCATATCGCAGGCCTGGCCGATTTCCTGGCCGCCGGCAATCCTCATACCATTGACGCGGCAGAAGGTGGGAACGCGGCAGTTTAAAATGCCGTCAACCATGGCTGAGAACAGATAAATATAATGAGAATAATCTGTAGGTCTGCGGGTGTAGTATTCCGCATATTCTTTGGTGTTGCCGCCCGTACAGAAGGCGCGATCGCCTACCGCCGTAAAAACGGCAGCTACAACGGATTTATCTACGGATGCGCGATGGAAACCGGCAATGACACCTTTTACCATTCTCGTGGTGTAGGAGTTAAACTGATCCGGATTGTTCAATGTAATCCATGCGGTGTAGAGGCCTTCGACCACATTTCCCTGGGCATCAAGGAGAGGCTTCTTTTCATACGACGTACAGGGAGCCTCCGTTCCGTTGAACTGGTCCTCGAACAAATTGTGATCTTTAAGAACATTGTCTCTTACTAACCAATCTAATGCCATGTTTTATACCCCTTTCTCTGCTTTTGTTCTGTTGTTCGGATGCCTGACAGATATTCCTTCTGTCAGGCACCATAATGTTAGCTGATCATCAGCAATTATTTAATGAGACGCGGATCAGGTCATGCCGTAGCCGCCGTCCACACACAGAAGCTGACCCGTGATGTAGCTGGAATCATCGGAACCAAAGAATACGAAGGGACGGGCCACTTCGTCCGGCTCTGCGAAACGGTCCAATAAAATACGGCCGGCGTAAATCGATTTCAACTTGGGATCGGTGGTGATTTTTTCCGTCATGTCTGTGCTGACGATGCCCAGGGAAATCACATTACACGTTACGCCAAAACCGGCCATTTCTCTGGCAACGGATTTTGTGAAGGAAACGATTCCGCCTTTGGCGGCGCTGTAGTTAACCTGTCCCTTCGTGCCCACGATTCCGGCAACGGAAGTAACGTTAACGATACGGCCGTAATTCTGCTCCTTGAAATGCTTAAATGCGGCCTGAATGAGGAGGAATGGGCCTTTAAGATGGATGTTCAGGACATCGTCCCACTGCTCTTCTGTCATCTTGTGCAGCATGGCCGGGTTCGTGGCGCCGGCGTTATTGATAAGAATATGAACTGAACCAAAGCTATCAATGGCTGTCTGAATTGTTTTTTCCGCATCAGCCTTATTTTCAACTTTACCCTGAACGGCAACGGCCTTTCCACCTGCTTTTGTGATCATGTCAACAACTTCTGCGGCAGCGGCATGATTACCCGCGTAGTTAACGACAACATTTGCGCCTTCCCGTGCGAACGCCAGACAGATAGCCCTTCCCACGCCTCTTCCGCCGCCGGTTACAACAGCGGTTTTACCTTCCAATTTACCCATTGATTACCCCCTATTTTTATTTTTTTGATGATAAAACCAAACCAGATATTTCTTTTCAGGATGTGGGTTGGCATTTCAACTCAATAATAAAGGCCTATTTTCAACAATAGCGCATTTCTCCTAGCAAATAAGACATTTCCTGTCAAGTAAATATTCCGCAGAATGCTGTGTTTTAAAGGTTGCAGTCTTACCGGCAGAAATAAATATTAAGGATGGGGGTCACAGACAAGCTTTTCAAATTGACAAGACAAAAGGAGTATGTTACAGGCGCTGTTGCACGATCGCTGAACAAGTCTTTTTAAATCTATATCCTTAAAGGTAACGCATTGACCAAACCAAATGGGTCGCCTGGTTGAGGATTACGAGTTGGAAGTGCTATTATAATTGAGATGGTCATTTTTCAGAAGTGAAATCAATAAAAGAGGAGGATATGTATGAGTAGAGTTGGAATTATTGGTGTGGGACAGAGTACGTTTGTACGCAGTTACCCCGGTTCCATCAGAGAACTGGCATTTGAAGCGTACAGCGATGCCATGAGAGATGCGCAGATTACGAACGATCTTATTGATGCAACGGTCATCTGTTCATCACCTGAGTATGATAAACAGAGATCACCGGCCGGTGTCGTAGCAGAATACATCGGTCTTAATCCTCAGCCGACTTTTTACGTGGAAACGCTGTGTTCCTCAAGCAGCACGGGCCTTAAACTGGCTTACTCCCTGGTAGAATCAGGGTTGCACAGTTGTGTTATGGTTCTTGGTTTCCAGATCATGTCTCAGCTGACCTCCGCTGAATCTCAGGAAAGAATGGGAAGGGGCGCCGACATTCAGTGGGAATCTCCTTTCGGTACCATGATGCCTGCTTATTACGCCCTTCATGCCCAGGCTCATATGGCAAAGTACGGTACCAAGCCGGAAGATTTGGCTCTGGTGCGCGTGAAATCATCTACATATGGCGTTATGAACGAGAAGGCCGTTTTCCGTAAGGAAGTAAACCTTGATATGTTCAACGAAGTTGACGGATTTGGCGGTCCTGTCTCCAGTCCTTTAAGGGTCGGCGATTGCTGCGCCAATGCAGATGGAAGTTCCTGTATTATCGTTGCTAACGAGCAAAAGGCGAAGGCCATTTGCAAGAAACCAGTATGGATCCTTGGTATCGGTGCTGCTTCTGCCGCCGTTAACATGGCGGGACGCGATCAGTTCTCCGGTCTTGCCGTTGGAATTGAAGCGGGACGGCAGGCATATGCCATGGCCGGCATTTCCCCCAAGCATGTTGATGTTGCGGAAGTGCATGATTGCTTTACCATCGCGGAAGTCATGGCGACAGAGAATTTAGGATTTACGAAACCGGGCGGCGGGCCGGAGTTGATTCGTGCAAAAGAAACATACAAAGAAGGCAGCATTCCGGTAAACGTTGATGGCGGGCTTCTCTCGAAGGGACATCCCATCGGAGCGACGGGCGGTTCTCAGGTGAGAACGATCGTCATGCAGCTCAGAGGTGAAGCAGGAGATATCCAGGTTAAGGATCCGACCATTGGTTTGGTTCACAATATTGGTGGAGTTGGACTATACGGTAATGTTACGATTTTTGGGAGAGAATAGCCATGGCGAAAAAAGAAATAGACCGTCGTTTTGATAAATTTGGCACTGTTAGTTTCATGGGTGTTTCAAAAACCAATGATTTTATTGATTATTTGGAGCAGGGTAAGGTTATGGGTACCCGTTGCAAGGCTTGCGGCGAATCCTTCTTTCCTCCCCGGGCAGATTGCTTCCGCAGTTTGTCCAGCGAGGTGGAGTGGTTTGAAGTAACCGGTACGGGAACGCTTTTAACTTTCAGCACCCTTCGTTACGGTCCTGTCGGTTTTGAAGGGGATCTGCCCTACACCATCGCCGTCGTTGACTATGGCGATTACAAGGTTTTCGGGCGTGTTGACGCTGAAATCGAGTCTCCCGACACGGAATTAAAAGTGGGAATGGCGATGAAGGTCAAAGCCGGAAAAACGAAAAACGGTCAGCATATATACTTTTTCCAGAAGGCTTAAGGGATAGAAATTCTTCCGTAAGGCTTTTGGGAGTATGGCAGTCAAGAGGCCAAGGATCAAAAAGGACATTTGCTCCCCTTCATCTTTGGCCTCTTTATATTATTAAAATGAACAGTTGATTATTGACAGGAACCGCGATTTCATATAAGAGCAGGTCTCCGTTTTTGTGGAAGCTAATAACAGTCAGTACAGGAAGGAGTATTATTTTTGGCAACGCATAAATCATCAGAAAAGAGAAGCAGACAATCGGAAAAACGCCAGGCAAGAAATGTGGCGGTGCGGTCTCGCGTTAAAACGTCCATAAAAAAGGTTTTGAGTGCCGTTGAAAAGCGTGATCTTGACTCGGCGTCAGACATGCTGGGTAAGGCAGTGCCCAATATCGCCAAAGCCGCAGCAAAGGGAATTTTCCATAAGAAAAACGCCGCCCGTAAAATTTCGCGCCTGACCAGAAGGGTCAACAGACTGGAGTCTTCCTTATCCGGCTAGATAATCAGGTACTAAAAGTCAGAAATCATAAAACGATAAGCCCTCTCCGCCATGTTATTGGACAGTTTGATGAGGGTTTTCTTCTTTTCTTCCCTTAGATCGCCGG
>JAITWQ010000104.1 GCA_031285215.1 Syntrophobacterales bacterium
CTATTGAGGGTGAAGCCTTTGCGGAAAATAATCTCATCAGTATCGCCATTCCCGATAGCGTAACTTCCATTGGCTCCAAGGCCTTTGCGGGAAATAAACTTACCAGCCTGGTCATTCCCGATGGCGTAACTTCTATTGGCCCCGGCGCCTTTACGGGAAACCGCCTTACCAGCGTGACCATTCCTTCCGGTGTAACTTTCATTGGCCTTGCGGCCTTTGCCGATAATCAGCTTACCAGCGTGACCATTCCTGATAGTGTGACCGCTATCAGCGGGGGCACATTTCAGAATAATCGTCTCACCGGTGTTATCATTCCTTCCGGAGTAATTTCTATTGGCTGGGAGGCGTTTCGCAACAACCAGCTTACCAGAGTTACCATTCCCGCCAGCGTAACTTCCATCGAACGCGGGGCGTTCATGGGTAATCCCCTCTCCAGCATTACCATTGGCGCCAATGTTACCTTGGGAAAATTTGACCGGGGATTTGATGATTTCTATCGTCTGAACGGAAGCAAAGCGGGAACCTATACCTACGCTAATGACCGCTGGACAGCGAAATAATTCCGTTTTTAAATCATGATGCGTATGATCTCGGGAATGTAAGCTGAACGTTACCTTCGGCATCCCGCCATAAAATGAGAAGAGCGTCCGCAAATACGGCCGCTCTTTTTGTGTACCGGGGAGAACAATTTCCGCCGTGACAGATTTTTTCAGGCGGCAAAGCACAAGCTGATCACTGCTTTTCAATCATCATGATCGAGGGAATCTTTGAATATTTCCGCCACTTTGGGAATGACAATGTTGATCAGCAGGCCAAAAGAACAAAGCTGTGTATCCAGCAGGATATTCCACTGATATTTCCCCATGTTGAGTACCGCGAAGGCTTTTCCCTCTTCCAGTTCGATGAGATAAAATTTACCGAGGGAGGGCATCCCTCCTTCACGGAGGGATGCAAGGAGGCGCTTCGTGACATTGTTGAACATGGCCGAAGCAACGGGATTTGAATTGAAGCCCATGATGGATTGTCCATCCCCCATGGCGTAAACATCGCATGACAGAGCGCCGTCGTTTGAGAGTTCTTTCAGTTTATCCAGAGCGTTGTGGAGTTTTATCGTATCCATTTATCCGATCCTGTGTGGTATGTTGTCGTTATCTTATGGCATCGCCGTCTGCGGCGTAGCGCGAAAAAAGCGAGCCTGTTTTTTTACTGATTCTCTAATGCCTCTTTGAAAATGGCCTTCACTTTAGGCAGAGTAACGTTCAGGAAAAGTCCCAGGGGGCATTTACTGACGTCCATCATGATGCTCCACAGGTATTCATGAAGAATCACGATGACGGCCATCTTATCGTCTTCCAAATCAATGATGCAGGTATTGCCCGGCATGGGAAGCTCGCTGCTGCGCAGACTGGTTTTTATGTCCTGAATGACGCGGGACGACATGGAACTGGAAACGGGATTCGTGTTATAACCCATGAGAAAGCGGCCGTCTTGTCCGTGGCAGATATTGCAGCAGAGTAAACCTTCTTGCATCATTTCCCGAAGCACTTCCAGAGCGGCGCTCATTTTTTCGGTATTGATTGCATCTGAACTTCCTGTTTCCCGGAACGAATCATCCGTTCGGGGAGAAAGGGTTTCCTTTTCGTCAGAAGAGGCGCCCCTTGTTTGCCCTTCCATTGAGGAAGGAGGGGCGCTCTCGTTATTGGATGGGGAATAATCAGACGCCGGTGGCTTTGGGAAATCATCTGCGTCCGGGGATGATTCTGCCGCCGCTTTTTCGTTCTCTTCACTGAAGGCGTTTTCCGAAGGAGCGAACATGTTGCTGTAACTGCCTGTTTCCTGATGCTGGCCGTCGGAAGGCGGGGCGTGGTCATTGCCGCCGGAAAAATCTCCCTGATTTAGCCATTCTTCTGCGTCAATGTTCTGGAAATCAAAGGCGTCGCTGGCCTTCATATTAAATATATTGTCCGGAGTGTTGTCATAGGATGCGGCAGGCGAGGTCTGGGGCTGGTGGCGCTGCCCGGAAGTCCTGCTTTGGGAAACCATGATGAGGAAATCCAGATCATTTTGAATGTTCTTTTCCGCCGTGAACGGTTGCGTGCTGATCTGGATGGCGGCCTGCCCCCAGCTTAGCATTTCCATGGCGGCCCCTTCGCTTTTTCTCCGCGCCGTGACGGCGTCAACAAGAACACCCCGCTTGAAAAACATTTTCCCTTCGTTTTCATCGTGATGAACCGTAAGAATACAGGTTTTTTTCTCCAAATTCAGAAGTTTTAAAAAGGTGGCCAGGGGAATTCCGGGGGCGTATGTACTCTCTGACAACTCAATACTTTTATAAATGTGTTCCAGTAACAGATCGAAATCAAGTGGTTTTTCCAGGTAGCGTATGGCCCCCAGATTGGTCACGCTGTTTTCTATCAGCGGCGTTCCGTAGGCCGTCATGACGATAACGGGAATACGCGGGTAATTGGAACTCATGTAGGCGAGAAGTTCAAAACCGTCTGTAACGGGCATTTTCAGATCCGTAATCACCAGATCAATGCTTTCATCACGAATAGTATTGGCCGCCATTTCGCCGTTTTCCGCCGTTTTGATTTCAAAGCCGTTATCGTGTGCCCTGAGGCCTTCCACCAAGCTCAGTAAAAAGTTTTTATCATCGTCCACAATCAGGATAACAGACATTGTAACCTCACAGTATATTGTTGTCATCAAGTGACGGTGTCAGCATCTTTGCGGCACTTGATTTCAATACGGTGAAAAGCATGAAGTATGCCGTTTGGGAAATCAGCCGTTATTTTATAAAGATAAGGGGAAATTTTTCAGACTTTTCGCAGGAGTAATAATGTGTAAATCCTCTGTTTGTGCGTGTTTTAGCCATTTTACTCCCGTTGTTTAAAAAAGCATATTTCATAACTGTAATGTGAAGGACACGCCGTTTGCAGAGCAAAAATATCTTTACGGCAGCCCACGCGGCGAGTGTTTACGGATGGCAAAAAAGATATGGGTCATTATGAACCGGTCATTATGACCCCGGTAAATCGTTTTGAGCTGGTTATGATGTTTTGAATTGCTGTAATTTCCGCTTCATTGTGGAGAGGGAAATATCCAGGGCTTTGGCGGCTTGGGTGATGTTGCCCTTCTTCATGTCTAAAACTTGCAAAATATGGCGCTTTTCCAGCTCTTCCAGGGTGAGAGAAATGTCTGCGAAAGCCGCAGGCGCCTTGTCCGGCTCTGCCTGTTGGGGAGGCGCATCATAGAGTAGTGTCGAGGGATGAAGTTTTTCCTTGTGGAGGATGCAGGAGCGTTCAATGATATTTTTCAGTTCACGGACATTGCCAGGCCAATGGTATTGTCGCAGCAGCC
>JAITWQ010000122.1 GCA_031285215.1 Syntrophobacterales bacterium
AAATGCGGGAACACTATCTGAATGATCCTGCGGATACCGCTCCGGAAGAAGTTCTTACGGAGATTCTTTGGCCCGTACAGAAAAAGGCCGTTTGTTAGTTTTTAGCCTTTATGAAAAAAGCGTCCACGCCCAGACCAAACCACTCCGCCGTTTCCTGCCTGACGGCAGACAGGCGCGCCACAAACCAGCGCGAGCATGTGAGTATTCCCTTTCTGGAGGGGCGCCGCTGCCGAACTGGAATCACTATTAATGATTTTAAAACGGAATCAGGGGCAGCCTGTACAAAATTTTGACACAGATGAAAAACATACCGGTGCAAAAACCTGTTTTTCCCTTTTTATCGTACCTCACAAGCAATTTTATATATCTGCATGTAATACAAATCTCTTGTTATTGTCCAAAAAATGTCGTAATAATGATCCATTTATTAGGACAGGATCACGTGCCGAAACACAGAAATTACATCACAGATCACAAACAGCCAAACATGCCGGTTTGCCGGCAATGCGCCCCCAAAAAGCGTAATATTTCCGCGTATTGTGAGGTTGCACCATGAAAGCTGAGCAAAATCTGGAATATGTTTCCGAATGGCAGGATTTTCTCCTTAGTTTTCAGGGAGAATTATCCGGCATGTCCGATGCGGAGCTTTTGCGCTGCGTTCTGGAGAAACTTGTCCGCCTGACCAATAGTCAAGCGGGATTCATAAGTGTTCTCAATGAAAATGGGCAGACCGACATGATCACCTGGAGTAAAAAAACACTGGAAAACTGCGCCAATATTTTCCAGGGCCATCACGATCTGGAACACAGAAGCATTTGGCAAGAATGTATCGGCCAGAAAAAGGCGGTCATCTGTAATCGCTATGGCCATTCGGAAAAGAAAAAAGATTTTCCCAGGGGCCACCTTTCCATTCGCCGTTATATTGCCGCTCCCGGGATAGAGCAGGGGGAAATTTCCCTTATCGTTGTCCTGGCTAACAAAAGCAGAGACTACACAAACCAGAATCTGTTATTTGTACAGATGGCCATTAACAATCTGCAAATTACCCGCAAGTACATTCATACAAAGGACCGCTTGTCTTCAGCCATTCAGGGGAGTTTTGACGGGTTATGGGGATGGAATCTTTCCAAGAAGGATTTCTTTGCCAGTCCAAGTTTTTTTACCATTCTGGGCTATGAACCCAACGAATTTTCTCCGACGCCGGAAGTATTCTGGAGTCTTGTCCATCCCGACGATGTCGGCAGGCTGAAAATGATGGTCAACAACACATTAGAACACGCCTGGCATGCAGATCAGGAAGCCATTGAGTTCCGCGTAAAGACTCAAACAGGCGAATGGCGCTGGATACGCAGCCGCTGGAAAATCATTGAAAGGGGCGAGGATAACCGTCCCCTCCGTCTGGTAGGCACCAGCGCGGATATCAGCAAACAAAAGCAAACGGAAGAGGCTCTTCGGGAAAGTGAAGAGAGATACCGGATTCTTGTCGAAAAAACCAATGACCCCATTGCCCTGCTGAACACGAAATTGGAATTTGTTGACTGTAATCCCAAATTTATGGAATTAACGCAGTGGAACCTTTCCGAACTGATTGCCCATCCCGTCTGGGAACATTCTCCCATTCTTCAGTTACACGGAAAAGACGCTCAGGAAACAATTAAAGAACATGCCCTTAAAGCTCTCGCCGGGCAATCACAGAAATTTACATGGTGGTTATCCCGCAAAGACGGGCACGACATGGAGATGCTTGCCTTTTTGGACACCTTAACATTGGGAGGCAAGCAATACCTGCAAATCATCGGGCGCGATGTTTCCGTCATCGAAAAATCAGGAACACCCGCTTCTTTTCAGGGCAGCGACTGGAAAAGACTGATAGAGCAATCCGCTGTCGGCATCTATCTGGTTCAGGATGGGCTGTTTCGCTATGTAAACGAAAAATTTGCTCATGCCGCCGGTTATTCCTCCCTCGATCTGACAGGCGGTATGGGATTGAGCGATCTTATCCTCACAGATAATGTCCCTTTACTGACATCCTTTTGTCAGCAGGAAATCGAAGAAAAAAAAGTACACAGATTTTATTGCCGTCTGCGAGCCAAAAACGGCGGTATCCGCTACGTAGAATTACGCGGCTTTGAAATGATTCATCAGGGCAAACAAACCCTTATGGGAACCATCTGGGATACGGAAGAACAACTCCAATCCGTGCAAACCCCGGCGGAGGAAACACGGGAACATAAGGAGTTAATGAGGTATCTATCTGATATCGTTGATTTTCTCCCCCATGCCATTTTAGTTGTTGACCAGGAAGGCAAAATCATCTTCTGGAACCGCGCCATGGCCCTTTTGTCAGGAGTGGACAAAGAAGCCATGCTCGGTAAAGGTGATTATGAGTATGCACTGCCATTTTATGGCAAGCGAACCCCGATGTTAATTGATTTCGCCCTTCATCCTGATATGGGAAAAATGGAACATTTGTCCCACATTCAGGAAATGGGCAATGTTTACGTGAATAAACTCAAGGCGAAAAATTTACCCGCCGGTGAAGCGCATCTGTTTATCACCGCGTCAGTTCTCAAGAATCACCGTCAGGAAATAATCGGCGCCATACAGTGTATTCAGGATATTACGGAACGAAAACTCCTGGAATCGCAGCTTCGCCAGGCACAGAAAATGGAAGCCATCGGAGCATTGGTGGGCGGCATTGCCCATGACTTTAATAATATTCTCAGCGCCTTGACCGGATACACGGAACTGGCCATGATGAGCAAAGAAAATGCGGATCTCGTTGATAATTATCTGACCCAGGTTTTGAAGGCCTGTGACCGCGCCAAAGGTCTGGTCAGCCAAATTCTTGTTTTCAGCCGTCAGAGAGAGCACGAGAAAAGCATGGTGGACATGAGAGTTGCAGTGAAAGAAGTTCTCAAGCTGCTCTCGGCATCCCTGCCGTCAACCATCGAGATCAGGCAGCACATTGCCCCCGAACCCCTGACGATTATGGCCGATCCCACCCAGATTCATCAGATTATTATGAATCTGTGCACCAATGCCGCCCACGCCATGGCGAAAAAAGGAGGCGCCCTTACCATCCATCTCTCCAAAACAACGATTGGCGAAGAGGAAACAGATCACAGCGACCAGAAACCGGGAACATACGCCCACCTCGTTATTTCCGATACGGGGCATGGAATTGACCCCGATATTATTGATAAAATCTTTGAACCCTTCTTTACAACCAAACGGCGCGGCAAAGGAACGGGATTGGGCCTTTGGGTCGTCCACGGTATCGTGCAGAGATATAACGGTTCTATCCAGGTGAAAAGCGAGCCGGGACAGGGAACCAGTTTTTACATTGCCCTTCCCTTTGTAGCGGAACGGAGAACAGCGGGAGACCGCGAAACAGAAGATATCCTCCAGGGGGGAAATGAAACCATCCTGTTGGTGGACGATGAAAAAAATCTCCTCAAGGTTATGGAAGATTTTCTGAAGGGTTTGGGCTATCGCGTGGTCTCACAGGCAAACAGCCGCAAGGCTCTGGACATGGTTACGGCTTCGCCGCAGCGTTTTGATCTGGTCATTGCGGATATGACCATGCCCAATTTAACCGGTCTGGAGCTTAGCCGGAGTATCCTGGCCGTCAATCCCGATATGTTCATTATCCTTTGCACAGGATTCAGCGAAGCCGTTACGGAAAATTCCGCCAAAAAAATCGGTATCAAGGAATTCATTTTTAAACCAATTCCCTTACGGCAGCTGGCGCGCTCCGTAAGGCGGGTGTTAGACGGTAAATAATCTGCAAGAAGGGGAAAGATTTTGGACACCTTGGAAAAACTTTGGAAGAATTTAACCTATGGCGTTTTTCTGATAGACGCCGAAACACAAAAGATTATTCACGCCAACGATGCCGCTTGTTCATTGTTCGATAAAGAAAGGCACGATCTGGTAGGCAAGGAATATCAGCAGGTAATCAGTCCTTTTTCGAAAGAGGAATATTCCGCTCTGGATTTTGATCAGCAAACATATCAACAAGAACATTTTATTACCCGGGGCGGGCAGCGCGTTCCCATCCTGCAAACAATCAATCCCTTTCAAATGGAGGGGAAAAAATATGTCCTGTCCACGATAATTGATATTTCCGAGGCCAAGAGTATCGAAGAAAGAATCCGCAAAATCAGCCATTACGACCGCCTCACCGGTTTGAAGAACAGATATTTCCTGGATCAGCTGGTCTCTTTGGAAATAGAAAGGTCAAATCGGTATTTTTATCCCGTATCCCTCATTCTTTTGGATTTGGATCATTTCAAACGAATCAATGACCGGTTCGGACATGACATCGGCGACGAAGTTCTCGTGGAAACCAGCCGCATATTGGAAAACTCCATTCGCAAATCTGATATGACCTTTCGCTGGGGAGGAGAAGAATTTCTGATCCTCTTCCCCCATCTTACCGTCGAGAGGGCCTCCAATATTGCGGACGGTCTGCGCGTACGCCTGATGAACCATAAATTTTCCACCGTCGGAAATGTTACCGCCAGCTTTGGCGTAACGCAATATTCACGGGGCGAAACATGGAACAGCTGGTTTAAACGCACCGATGACTGCCTCTTGCAGGCAAAACGTCACGGACGCAATATGGTCATCCATCAAACTAACATTGCCTACGATTTCATCGCCAAACTTCCCTGGAAATCAAACTGGGAATCGGGACATACGCTTATAGATGACGATCATCGCCTTCTTCTGGAAATTTCCAATGATTTGCTGAAGTTAATGTTCACCAATTCACCCGCTCGGGATATCGAACCAAGAATAAACAATCTGGCGGATCACCTGAAAACACACTTCAAAAATGAAGAAGATATCCTTCAGGAAATTCATTTCCCCGAACTGGAAGGACACTGCAGCCTCCACCAGGCCTTATTGGAAGAGTTCGCCCAATGCGCCGACATGTTCCTGCAAAAGAAAGCCTCCGGGAATCATCTGTTTTCCTTCCTCCTCGGAGACCTGCTCATGGACCACTTCCTTCTGGAAGACGCCAAATATTTTTCTTACACCAGAAAATTCCAGCAAGAATAACCCGTCGCTGCGCAGCTGCAGGAATGTGCAGAATTCGCTTGACAAATATCGTTAATTTGGCGAGCGAATACTTACTTATAAAACAACCATTGGCTTGGAGGAATCCCCATGACCGGCAAGAAAATTTCCAAAAAAAGCGATATAGAATATGAGGCCATGCGGCTTTTCGCCCAGAATGGTTTTGCCGGAACCACTATTAAGGAAATCGCCAAACTGGCCAAAGTGACGGAAGGAGCTATTTACCGCCATTATTCCAGTAAAGAGGAAATGGCTTTGTCACTCTTCTCCCGCGAACTGGACAAAATAAAGTTTCGTCTGCTGGATTCAATGGACGCCGGAGAAAATCCGGCTGCCAGGCTGCGGGCTATCATTAAATCCATATATACCGCCTATCTGGACGATCCCTGGCCTGTCCTCTTTGTTATTCTCAACTTTCAAAACCTGCAAGGTAACGTTGAGCTTGACAACAATCAGCACGTTTACGAATTTATCATTGATGCTACCCGCAATCTCTTTGTCTGCGGGGATGATGGCCGTGACTACGAATTTCTTGCCACCTCGGTGGCCGGATTGATCATTCAGCCGGTCATTTTTCATTCCCATAAAAAGCTGCCCAAACATCCCGTTGAATATATTGATGAGGTCACCCAAAGCTGCTGCCGGCTGGTCGGGCTGAAACACGACACGCCGACGGCAAGTCGCCCCCACTCGAAACTTACAACTTGAAACTAACAACTGTCTGCTGTCTGCCCTTCGGCAGACAGCAGACGCGGTGGCCTGTCCCTTTGCCGTATCGGCAAGAACGCCTACCAGTCGTCCTTTTCCAGCGTCATAGACCTTTGACATACCGCCTCCGCAGA
>JAITWQ010000031.1 GCA_031285215.1 Syntrophobacterales bacterium
GCGTCATTCCTGGTCATGGCGCGGGAGAAGGGGCTGAAAATGGCCATTGCCAATCCTTCCCTTCCTGAACTCATGGCCGCCAAACACAGCGCGGATGCACTTCTTAACCACGACCACCAAGCGGCGGCTTATATTGCCTATTTTACGGAAAAGACGAAAAGTAACGAAGGAGTGGAAGAAAAGCAGACCTTTTCTCTGACGCCGGCGGATAACCTCTTTCGCTGCATCCTTGAGGGAAACAAAGAAGACGTTCTGGATGTTATCAAGGCGAACCTTGTCCAGGAATTTACTCCTGAATATCTGGTTCACGATATCATGATTCCGGCCATTAACCATGTGGGCAGCCTTTTTGAGGAAAAGCGATATTTTCTTCCTCAGCTTCTTGCCAGCGCCGAAACCATGAAGCTGGGTATGGCTTATTTGGAACCATTTTTGAACCAGGAGAAATCAAGGGAGAAAAAAGGGCTTATTATTATCACAACAGTTGAAGGGGATATCCATGATATTGGCAAAAACATTGTGGCCCTTCTCCTTGGCAACTACGGTTATCGCATCATTGATCTGGGAAAAGATGTTCCGGCAAGAGTTATTGTCAGTGCCATCAAAGAACACAACCCGGATGTGGTAGCCCTGTCCGCCCTGATGACGACCACCATGGTGCGCATGAAAGAGGTAATTGATCTTGCGCGAAAAGAAGGCGAAGGATGTCCCTTCATCGTTGGCGGAGCCGTTGTTACGTCCTCTTTTGCCGGTTCCATCGGCGCTTATTACGCAAAAGACGGAGTCGAAGCCGGGAAGGTCGTGGAAAAAATCCTCCGAAAATCTGTTTGATTTTCGCTGGCACTGACAAAACAATGTTTAGCAACTATCTCACTACTCCTGAAAGGACAGCCATTGCCTGAACTACCTGAAGTCGAAACGGTCTGCCGGCAGCTGAACGCGGTTATCAGCGGCTTAACGGTTCAGAGTATATCTACTCTGGATACGGCCAAACTCGCCGATTTTTCGGATCGCACCGGCAGGAAAGTGGAAAATGTCAAGCGGCAGGGAAAGCATATCGTTCTGCATTTCGATGATGATCAGAATATGATTGTCCATCTTCGCATGACGGGGCGTTTTCTTTGGCAAACAACCGGGACCGAACCGCTCAAGCATGTGCGGATGATTATGGCATTCCCTCCGGGCCAGATTGCCTTCATTGATCCGCGGCGATTTATGACGATCACAAAAGGGGATTTACCCCAGAATAACGTCATGGACCCCCTGACAGACATGACGCCCCGGCGTTTGGCGGAAAAAGGAAAGAACAGCAAACGTCCCATTAAAACCTTTTTGATGGATCAGGCGATTATCGCGGGAATAGGCAACATCTACGCTTGTGAAATTCTCTATCACGCCGGTATCAATCCCGTGCGGCTTGTCAATACCATTTCCTCCGAACAATGGCCGGAAATTGTCCGCATTGCCCGCCAGATACTGGAAAGGGCTATTGTCTGCCGCGGTTCCTCCATTTCAGACTGGCGCGATTTCTACGGCAATGAAGGAACATTCCATCATGAACACCGCGTATATGGGCACAAAGGATTGCCCTGCCCCCAATGCCAAAACGCCATATTACGCACCACCATCGGAGGCAGAGGAACTTATTTCTGCCCCCAATGCCAAACATGAACATTCAAACAAAAAGATTTTATCAACAGTAAAGGAGAATAAGGAAAATGACCTTAACGGCCGAACAACTGGAAAGATACGCCGATGTGCTTTTATGGGGCATGAAAACGGCTCGCGTTACTCCCTTTCGCAAGGGTAATATCGTTCTGCTGCAATATGATTTGGCCGCCCTGCCTTTGGCGGAGATTCTCTTTGAGCGCCTTATTGATCTTGGTCTGCACACCATACAACGAATGGCCATGACGTCTCGGATGGAGAAGAGTTTTTATACCAAAGCCGATACCAGGCAGCTTACCTTCCTTTCTCCCGGAGATAAGCCTACGTACAAAAAGCTGGATGGCCGGATTTTCCTCCGCGCTCCGGATTCTCTAACCCATCTGGCCGCTGTTGATCCCCAAAATATCGCCCAGGCGGTGGTCGCGAGGAAACCGTTGCGGGAACTTATGGATAAACGGGAGCAAAAAAGACTGCACGGCTGGACCCTGTGTCTCTTGCCTACTCCGGAACTGGCCGCACAGGCTCAGTTATCTCTGGAAGAATACACCGCCCAGATTGTAAAGGCCTGTTACCTTGATTATGCGGATCCTGTATCCAAATGGCAGGATATTTACCGGGAAATAAGCGTTATCAAACAATGGCTGGACGCCATGGACGTGAAGCATTTCCATATTGACGCGGAACATATTGATCTTGACATTAACCCCGGCGAGTCCCGCCGGTGGCTTGGTGTGTCCGGCCATAATATTCCCAGTTTTGAGCTTTTCCTGTCCCCTGATTGGCGCGGGACGGAGGGCGTCTTTTACGCAAATCAGCCCTCCTATCGCCATGGTAATTATGTCGCCGGGGTGCGCCTCTTCTTTGAGCAGGGGCATGTCGTCAAGGCGGAGGTTGAGCAGGGAGAGGCTTTTACGAAAAAACAGATCGCCATGGATGAAGGCGCGAGAAGAGTGGGAGAGTTTTCTCTGACAGACCGGCGCTTTTCCCGTATTGACCGCTTTATGGCAGATACGCTCTTTGATGAGAATTACGGCGGTGATCATGGAAACTGCCATATTGCCTTAGGCTCTTCCTATGCCGATACCTTTGCCGGCGATATGGCTCAGCTGGACGACGCAATGAAAAAGACGCTGGGATTCAACGAATCGGCCCTCCACTGGGACCTGGTGAATACGGAACAAAAGGTGGTAACGGCGGTACTGACCACGGGAGAACGCAAGGTAATCTATGAGGACGGCATGTTTCGCTATTGATACCCCTTCGCGAATTGCCTTTAAATTCCAAATATTCCGCTGGAAACATCGCCGCTGCCATAATGACGGTTGACCGGTTTGAGGATTGATATTTACTTCGTCTTTGCCCGCAGCGCCGTCAACTTTTTGGGCAGGAGGCCGCAAATTCCTGAGCCGCCTGAGGCATTACCACCCCTTCAGCTGATCGCCTCTTTCATCTGCTTGATGGTGGAAGAGTAATCACTGCTTGTAAACACCGCCGCGCCGGCAACAAACACATCCGCTCCCGCATGGGAAACCTCTTTAATATTACCGGGGGAAATTCCTCCGTCCACTTCCATAAGTATAGGTTTTGCCTGTTTTGCCAGTATGTCCCTTGTTCTGCGTATTTTGGAAATCATAGAGGGGATAAAATGCTGCCCGCCAAATCCCGGATTAACTGTCATAATCAGAATCAGATCACAATCGTCAATGATCTCTTCCAATACACCCAGAGGGGTGGCCGGATTCAAGGCAACTCCCGCCTTGATGTTTCGCCCGCGTATGTATGCCAGCGTTCGCTGAAGGTGGGTCGCGGCCTCTACATGAACGGTCAGGATATCACTGCCCGCGTCAATGAACGCGTCAAGATAGCTGTCCGGATTTTCGATCATAAGATGAACGTCAAAGGGAAGGGATGTTATTTTCCGCAGTGCCCTGACGACGGGCGGGCCAATGGTCAGATTGGGGACAAAGTGGCCATCCATGATATCAAGATGGATCCAATCCGCCCCGGCCTCTTCGACCGCTTTGATTTCTTCCGCCAGGCGGCCAAAATCAGCGGAGAGAATGGAGGGAGCAATTTTTTTCATGGTGTTTCCTCATTGCAGGGCTTTTCAAAATTCTTTCAGGTTCACCGTTTCCCCGCGTTCATATCCGGCGCAATCCTGTTCCAGCTCAGTAGCCCCGGCTGGCGTTATTTTCGTGTAATCCGGGTCCCATGCCAGAACCAAGCGTTTTATAAGTTTGGACAACGTTATGTCCATTATTCTTTACCTCTTTTCATTGTTGGCTATCTTCTTCATTTTCTGCCCGCCTGTCAATGCCATTTTTTCCATTTCTTGATGGTTCGCGGCAAAACGCAAACAGTTTTCCTTGATGATGCGGCAAAGGGGAACCAAGGGGAAAAACCCTTGACAGGCCGGAGGAAAATGAAGAAGATGACCGGCCATGATGCTCCTCTATAATATTATCCTTTTACTGGCATGCCTCTTCCTCTTCCCCTACTTTGCGCTGAAAGTAATGATGACGGGAAAGTACCGCAGAAGTATTGCCGCCAAACTCGGCTTTGTGAAAAAAAACCTCTTTGCGGCCATGAAGGGGCGTCCCTGCATCTGGATTCATGCCGTATCGGTGGGAGAAGTAACGGCGGCAGCGCCCATTGTGGCGATTCTGCGGGAACGTCTGCCGCAAGCCTGCATTGTCCTGTCCACAACGACGGAGACGGGACAACTCATGGCGGAACGCCTCGTTCGAGGAGCATCCGCGTTGATTTATTTTCCCCTGGATATTCCTTTTGTCGTCAGGAAGATGCTGCGTCTTATCCGTCCCCATGTCTTTGTTATGGTGGAAACGGAACTCTGGCCGAATTTTATTGCCGCCTGCCGGGCGTTTAAGATTCGGGTGGTAATGGTGAATGGCCGCATTTCTCCCCGTTCCTATAAGCGTTACCGGCGAACGCGTCTTTTCTGGCGTTCTGTGCTGGAAGGAATTGATGAAGCCGGAGTTATTTCCGAAACCGATAAAAAGCGCATCATGGATATGGGTATTGCTCCCGCGAAAGCCCGCGTTTGCGGCAATGCCAAATATGACAGCTTGGCG
>JAITWQ010000144.1 GCA_031285215.1 Syntrophobacterales bacterium
CCTGTCGGCGGTGCGCGAGGTTGTGGAAATCGGCGGGCAGTTGAAAAACGATGAGATTAAGATCAAAAACTTAATTGACAGCATTGAAGAAGAGGGCGGCCCCCAGGAAGATTTTCATAAAGGGCGGGTCATTGCCCTGATTGACAAGGTTTCCTTATTGGCGGCCCAAAATGACGAAACAAGGAAAAGGCAGACCCTGAAGGGAATTACGGAAGAGGAAAAACAGGCCTGCAAACTGGAGATCGAAAAGCGCAATAAGCAGATTATCAGCCATTGCCGCAAGATTCAGTTCAGCACAAAGCAGATAGATCAGATGATTGTCAGAATCAAAAGCAGCTTGAGTGTTCTGGAAGAGGCGGAGGACCGGATCCAGGCCTGTAAGGAAAAAACAGGACTTTCTAAAACTCAGGTGGAGAAAATTTGCGCCCGTATCCGTAAATCTCCCGCAGAAGGGGAGGAGCTTTGCCGTGAAGCAGGGATTTTGGTTGAAAATATGCTGCGTTATGGCGATACCATTAAAGAAGCCGATAAGATTATCAAGAGGATTTCCGCCGAAACTGCCCAGATGCCTTCCGCGCTGAAAAGTCTGGTCATTACGATGGAAAAGGGCGAACGGAAAGCGGAAAGGGCCAAGCGAAAGCTCGTAGAGGCCAACCTGCGTCTGGTGGTCAGTATTGCAAAAAAATATACCAATCGCGGCTTGCAGTTTCTTGATTTGATTCAGGAGGGTAATATCGGCCTTATGAAAGCCGTGGAAAAGTTTGAATACCAGCGGGGCTATAAATTTTCCACTTACGCTACCTGGTGGATTCGCCAGGCCATTACCCGCGCCATTGCCGATCAGGCAGGACGATTCGCATTCCCGTTCATATGATTGAGACCATCAATAAGCTGATCCGCACCTCCCGTTATCTGGTTCAGGAGCTTGGACGCGAACCCAACCCGGAAGAAATTGCCAATAAAATGGGCTACCCCCTGGATAAGGTTCGCAAGGTTCTTAAAATAGCTAAGGAACCCATTTCTCTGGAAACACCCATAGGAGAGGAAGAAGACAGTCATCTTGGCGATTTCATTGAGGATAAGAAGATCATTTCTCCTTCGGAGGCCGCCATCAATCTGGACCTTGCCGAGCAGATTCGCAGAATCCTGGATACCCTTACCCCCCGTGAAGAAAAGGTGCTGCGTATGCGTTTTGGTATAAGCGAGAAAATAGACTTTGGGGATGAGGAACGTCT
This sequence comes from Syntrophobacterales bacterium, assembly GCA_031285215.1. GTDB lineage: Bacteria > Desulfobacterota > Syntrophia > Syntrophales > JAAYKM01 > JAAYKM01. The sequence continues at coordinate 1,236 of JAITWQ010000144.1, forward strand.
GGGACGGGAAAACAATAACGAATATGCCGGGGAGGAGGAAGATGATCTCGTCAAAGCAGAGGCAGGAGAAAATAACTGACTGCCTTTGGCCGGCAAGCAGATTTTAAAATTGACAAAAATCTGTAATTGTTGTAGCCGAAAAGCGGTTGTGCGGCATTTACACAGGCAGGGCCCATAGCTCAATTGGAAGAGCCACCGGCTCATAACCGGTAGGTCCCTGGTTCGAACCCAGGTGGGCCCACCATATTTCGTCACTCTGCAAAAAGGGGGATCCTGCCATGTTTTACGCCAAACAGAGTGGGGTTCGTCATGATAAAAAATGAGGTTTTCAGAGGTGCCCTTTAAATCATCGGCATGCAGACAGGAGGTTTATTGCATAAAGATCTTCAATCGCTCATCACATTACAGGAATCGGATTCAAAATTAAGCCGCGCCGTGGCGGAAAAAAAGATTTTGCCGGAGCGGATGGCTAAGTTAGAAACAGCCTATTTGGAAAGCAAAAAAGAATTCGATCAATTTCAAAACTCTTTCAACGACCTGAAAAACCAATATCGAGATAAGGAACGTCAATTAAAACAAGGTCATGATGATCTGCGCAAGGCAAAAGACCGTCTGGAGAGCGTGAAGAACAACAAGGAATATCAGGCTATTCTGAAGGAAATAGAGGGTATTCAGCAGAAAAAAGAGGACGTGGAGCTTGAGGGCATCATGCTTTTGGATGTCATAGATAAGAAAAGTGAGGAACTCAAAGAGCAGGAGAAATCGTTTCAGGGGGTGGAGGGAAAATACGAACATGACCGCGCCTTTATCATGGACGAGCTGCAAAAACTCGACCAGCGTATGGAAACATGTCAGCAGGAAAACGATTCCCTTCGTGCTGCCGCTGCCGAAGCACTGGTAAAAAAGTATGACGCCATCAGAAAACTTTGCCGGGATGTGGTGGTGGTTCCTGTTCGGAAAGAAGTATGCCAGGGGTGCCACATGAACATTCCGCCGCAGATGTATAATGAACTGCAAACGTCAGCCGCACTCATGTCATGCCCTCATTGTAACCGGATTATTTACCGGGAAGAGCCGCCGGAAAACGCCGGTTCGGGGTAATTAGCAAAAACAGTCAATCAGGTTTGCAGGATGTTGCAGCAGGGCAGATGATCGCCGGCCTTTTGAACAGGCCGGAGGAAAGTCCGAACTCCGCAGGGCAGGATGGTCGCTAACGGCGACTGGGGGTGACCCTAAGGAAAGTGCCACAGAAAATATACCGCCCTTCCGGTTTACGGAAGTCCCATGGGGATTCGAGTTTGACTCGAAGGTAAGGGTGAAAAGGCGAGGTAAGAGCTCACCAGTTTTCCGGGTGACCGGGAAAGCTTGGTAAACCCCATCCGGAGCAAGACCAAATAGGAAAGCGTTAAGGGCGGCCCGCCCGTGCTTTCGGGTAGGTTGCAAGAGGCAGCGGGCAACCGCTGTCCCAGAGGAATGATCATCACCTCCTTGCGGGTGACCGGAAGGAGGAACAGAATTCGGCTTATACCCGGCTGCAACTCTTTAATTTGTTTCCCCTGATTCCATTTTAAAACCATTATGCGCATAACCTCTGGAATGCAGACGTGTCCCGGCCATGACCGTGGTTCTGATT
>JAITWQ010000061.1 GCA_031285215.1 Syntrophobacterales bacterium
CGGCAAAATCCCTTTTCCCCATGGCCGTATTTGCGTCAGGACTATTCAAAACATCATTCATATCACTCTGAGTGAATGCCGGATAGATGCGCCGGCGTGAAGGAGCTGTCTTGAACGGAAGAAAGTTGTCGCTAATACCGGAAAATCCAGAAACCTTCAAAAAAGAGAGTAACTTTCTGAGACTGCACATGATGTTGCCCATGCCGCCCTTGATTGTTACTGATTTTTCTATCAGATAGCCGGTAATGATTCCAATGTCTACCAGACTGAAATCTTTGATATTTCGATTTTGCAGGAAGTGGAGAAATGTTCTTGCGCCATAATAAAAAGTAGGAATAGTGTTTTCACCCACCTCAAGCGAATCCCTGAACCTGTCCGCCCACTCTTGATAGAACGGCTCGAGTTTATATTTATGGCGGTTGCCGTAAGAATGCCTGAGCTGGAAAGGTTTTCCGCCATAATAGTCGTCAATCATGATTGAGACTCTGACCATGCGCCGTCCCCGCTTCCTAGGAATGCGTTTTTTCTCAATGTCTGAAATGATTTTATCACGAAATTTTTCATTCAGATGGCGGTCGTAACAGTCCTGCTTCTTGGTGATGTAGTATTCGGAAAGTTTTTCATATGCCGATCGGTATCTCGCTTTTGTGTCCTCCGAATAATTGTTCTCTCGGAGGAATTGCTGGATGGCTTCATAGCCATCTATTAATGCCTGTGTCTTGTCCATAAGTTCTTACCCTCTTTCAAAAGAATTCGGCAACGCCGTATCTTTATACTAGGATAAGAGTGATTAGTTTATCAAATGTTATTCCGATGTTTATCAAGCAAACTATGCGCAGATGATGGCGTCTCCGGAAAACATCGGAATAACAAAAACATCGGGATTATCGGCCTGCCAGAGCCTGCCGAACCCGGCCTCCTCGAAAGCCTTGCGGTCTTTGATATTGGGGTTGCGTGCTGATTTGAGGTCATGTTTTTTGATGAACCTCTGCACGGCCGCCACGCTGACGGCGGCGGGTATGTAGCCGTCCCTGATTAAGATGGCGTGTATCTGGGTGGCGTTAAGGCGCGGGTATTTTTCTTTCAGGCGGTAGATTTCTTCAACGGCAACGTCGTTAAGCGCCCTTGTGGTGCCTTTGTCGGACCTGTCGCTGGGCATGAGGGCGTCCATGCCGCCGTTTTTGTAGAGGTCAAGCCATTTCGCCGGCGTTTTATGGCTGTACTGGAAAACGGCCCCATCCGGCCTTGTGATTGGTTTTTCGGTGATGCGCTTGAAATAAGCGGCCGCCGATGCATCCTGATAAAGCCCCTGGATGACCGGGGCGATTACCGAGAACTTAAAATGTGCGATTTCGATTGGTGTCGGTTTTTTGTCCATGAAATTTGCTCCTCCTTATGGAAACATGATTTTCCTTAAGCATAAACCATGGGCATGCCAAGCGCCATTTCCATGTTGTGTGGCTGGCACGGGGGAAAACCGGTTATCCGGTGCCGGAGTCCTTAGCCCGCAGTTTTTGGCCCTGGAGGAACGAGAAGCCATATTTATCAGAGAATGACGCCGGGAGTGCCTCGATGCCGCAAATGAATGCGACGGCCTCTTTTGTGGCCTGCGATATTTGCCCGAAGGCCTTAAGCAGTAAGTTGGTGTGATTTTTGAAGAGCGCCTTCCACCGGTAGAGGGTAGAGATTGCTATCTGATAGCGGCTGCACAATTCTTCAACGGTCCCGGCCCTGTTAAGATAGGCTTTGATGACGGAGATGATGAAGCGCAGGGAATAGGAGCCATAAGGGATTAAGATATCGGGAAGAAGGGCATGGGTAGTGTTGCAGGATGTGCAGATGACCCTCATTATCCTGACCCGTTCCCTGCCGGGATTTCCGCCATTAATGCTTAACATGTCGCGCCCATATGAGCCATGGGGCTTGAGCCGGCCGTGGGCCTTGCACTTTGGGCAGGTTTTCTTCCTGGGGATGAAAGCGCGGAATAGTTCATTATCCGTGATGTTTGTTAAGTTTAACTTGAAAAGTATTGCTTTTTCTTTTATCATTGAAGTGTAGTTGAATTTGCCACTCCCTCATGTGGCATGTTTAATGGTGATAGAGAAGGAGCGGCTTTCGACGGTGGCACCTTCTCTATTTATTTTATGTAAGCTGCCTTATCAGAATAATGAAAAACTGATAAATGGTCAACTAAAAAAGCGTGCCGCAATTAACAACACGCAATCATAGGAGCAGGGATAAATCAGATATTGTAAAATGTCGCAAATTTGAAGTCGATGGAATGTGGATTTCGTCGCTCAACACGATATCACCTATATATGGACCTTCGACGGATTTGTATATCTGACAAGCATAATGGATTTATTCTCGCGTAAAATAGTCGCCTGGAGCCTCAGTACCACGTTGGAAGCCGCCTGGATTGTGGATACAGTCAGGAAAGCTATCAAAGACAGAGGCGTCAACCCATATGTCATGCACACTGATCGCGGAATTCAATATGTTAGCTACT
>JAITWQ010000064.1 GCA_031285215.1 Syntrophobacterales bacterium
GTTCCCCTGCTTTGATCAAGAACAATGATGGGGTATTTAATGCCCTTCACACCAACTTTCTGAATATCAATATGGCGATGGTCATTCTGGTTCTGCACATCAAGCATGATCCGTCCCCGTATAGGTCACTTTGGCGCTTTCCGACTCCCATACCGTTACACGGGTGACGCGGATATCGTCTGTCGCCGCCTTTTCTTCTACAGAGGTGAAGATATAATGGGCGATGTTTTCCGCAGAAGGATTTTTGCCTTGAAAGGCGGGCAGATCGTTCAAATAGAGGTGATCCAACTCCCCAAGGGCCTGATCTGCCCAATTTTTTATGATGCGAAAATCAATGACCAACCCTTCCTTATTCAGGGCGGGAGAGGCTACCGATATTTCCACGATAAAGTTATGGCCGTGGAGTTTTTCACATTTTCCGCCTATTTCCCGCAGGGAATGGGCTGCGGAAAAAGACCGTCTGACCGTTGCTTCGTACATATTGTGTTTAAACCTCTTTTTCATGCGGTAAAACTGTATTGCTTTGACGTTTCTATAATAGGCGGCAGGAAATTGTAAAGAAAGAATCACTGTTTCCTACGTCTTTCCGGCAAAAAGCCATGAAAATGACAGGGACACGTGAAAATAACGTGAACTTTCCCGGCGAAAAAAGCAGGAGGTAAAAATAACCACCTTGGGATAAATGACTATAAGTATTTGATTTTAAAGCGGTAATTTTTTATTTTCCTTTATGGCACGCCTGTTGCTTATAGAGAGGCAAATGAATAAACGGTCACATGAAGTGATCAAAACAAAACCATAAAAGAAAAAGGAGAAAGAAAAATGATTCAGGAAATTCAGAAGAAAAAAGGACAGAAAGGTTTTACCCTTATCGAACTCATGATCGTCATCGCCATCATCGGTATTCTGGCCGCGATCGCCATTCCTCAGTTTTTACAGTATCGGCAGGGCAGCATGTTTGCTACCTTGGTCGCGGATGCCAAGAATGCCCATACTGCCGTTGTTGCCTTTCAAACGGATAATCCAACTACGAACATTCCTGGTATAACTGTTGATAGCACAAACACTGGTCCTGGTAATAACGCTTTGGATCTGAATGTATCTCGCGGAAATGAAGTCACGATTACAGGTGGTGCTCCGGGTGGAGCCGCTTCCGGAAATGTGTCGGTTGAGAATGATGCCCTTCCCGCTGGTACAGTGGTAACTCTTAGCATTAATGGTCAATTCGGCGGCCAAGACCACAAGGGTAATGTTTATCCGTAAGCGGTAGCCATTGTTTTCCTAAAAAGAGAGGTGGATATTTTCACCTCTCTTTTTTTCTGCCTCTCTTGGCAATAAGCGGTTTTTCAAATATCGCAGGGAAAACTACCACAACAAGGAGTAGAAAAATGATCCGGAAAATTCAGAAAAAAAGGTGTAAGGGGTTTTCGCTTATTGAACTCATGGTTGTCATTGCCATTATTGGCATCTTGGCCGCCATTGCCATTCCCATGTTTACACAGCATCGGCAAAGCAGCATATTTGCCACCTTGGTATCAGACGCTAAGAATGCCCATTCATCTATTGTGTATTGGCAAACACATAATCCAAATACACCCCTTACAGCTGTTACAGGCATCGTTTTGGGTACGGCAAATCAATATGATATAGCCGTATCGCGGGGGAATTCCATTGATGTTGACGCCAACGGGACGATTACCGTTACTAATGCGGAGCTGACGGCCGTAAGCGCAGGTACAAACGTGTCTGTTGATATTGATGGTATCGCAAGCGGTCAAAATCATAAGGGTAATCCCTACCCGTAAAAATTATGCAAGGCTCAACCTAATTAAGTTTCCGTTTCTTGAATTTTTAGCTCAGGATTAACTGTAAATCTTGTAATCTCTTTCGTTTCTCCTAATAATCGCCAGCTTAAGCAAAACTCAAGCCATCTTTCTTGACATGTGGGGTTGGTTTGCTATATAGAACTCCCCTATTACACAATTTAGTGTTATTGATGATTGCAAAAGGAATTATGATTCGTCCATGAAGAAAAAAATACTGGCTCTTTATTACAGCCAGACGGGACAGATGAGGGAAATTTTAGACGCTCTTTTCCTGCCCTTGGCAGACATGCCGGACATCGCCGTCACCTGCCGGGAAATTAAACCGCAGCAAACCTTTCCTTTTCCCTGGACGCGAAATTCCTTTCTTGATGTTTTTCCCGAATCCGTTCTGGAAATGCCTGTTGAACTTTGCCCCCCTGACATAAACGAAGAAAAACCTGATTTACTGGTACTGGCCTTTCAGCCGTGGTATCTCTCCCCATCGCTTCCTGTTACGTCTTTTTTGCAGACCCCTCTGGCAGCAAAGCTCTTCGCGGACACAAAGGTGGTTACTGTTATCGGGGCAAGAAACATGTGGGTGCAGTCGCTGGCCTGTGTAAAAGCGCGTATTGAATCTCTGGGCGGAACGCTGGCGGGTAATATTGTCCTGACCGACCGGGCGCCTAATCTGATAAGTGTGGTCACCATCGCCTATTGGATGTTTTCGGGAAAGAAAGATCGCCTCTGGGGTATTTTTCCGCTCCCCGGCGTTGCCCCTGACGACATTGAAGGATCCTCCAGATGGGGTAAGCTCTTGGGCGAGACCTTGACCCAAAATCGCCTGGATGATCTGGGGAAAAACTTAACCGACCTTGGCGCGGCGGAAATCAGCGGTCCCTTGGCGAGAATGGAGAAGCGCGGCAAAAAGATTTTCCTCTTATGGGCCAAGGCCATGATCAAACATCCCTCAAAAAGAAAATTACTCCTCAACCTGTTTTTTGTTGAATTAATTGTCGGAATTGTTATTCTCTCTCCTTTGTATTCCTTGGCGAATATGGCGGCAGGTTTTTTTAAGAGAAAACAGAAACAGGTATCGAGTTGAATCAGGTCTTCATCACCAAACTGGCGGCGTTTCTGCCCAATGAACCTATATCCAATGACGGAATCGAAGATATTCTGGGAATGGTCAATGGTCAGCCATCCAAACTGAAATCGTTTGTTCTCAAAAGAAACGGAATAAAAACGAGATATTACGCTGTAAACAGGCATGGCGCACTCACCCACTCCAATGCGGAGTTGACGGCCTGTGCCATCCGTAATTTACAGGATGATTCTTTCTGTCTTGATGACATTGACTTGCTCTGCTGCGGCGCATCCATTCCCGATCAGATTATTCCTTCACACGCGTCCATGGTCCACGGATGTTTGGGTATCTCTGAACGGGAAATCATTTCCACCTCCGGCGCTTGTTGCTGCGGTATTCAGGCCCTTAAATACGGCATGTTGGCCGTAGGCGGCGGACACGCGCAAAATGCCGTCTGTACGGCCTCAGAAATGGTGTCGCCCCTGATTTTATCCCGTAACTACGAAAGAGAATTGGAAAACCTGCAAGCACTGAAAAAGCGGCCTATTATCGCCTTTGAAAAAGATTTTTTACGCTGGATGCTATCCGACGGCGCCGGCGCAGTTTTGCTGGAAAGAAATCCTAATCGTCATGGTCTTTCCCTGCGCGTTGACTGGATTGATATATTCTCTTTTGCGGGAGAGATTCCCACCTGCATGTATGCCGGCGCTCAAGTAAACAACCGTCAGGAACTCATCGGCTGGAAAAGTTACCGTCCCGAAGAATGGCTGGAACAATCCATCTTTACCATCAAGCAGGACGTGAAACTCCTGGCCCAGCATGTTGTTAAAACGGGGGCAAAACAACTGGCCGCATCCCTGAAAAAACGGCAGATAAACCCTCAGGATATTGATTATCTTTTGCCCCACATTTCCTCTGAATATTTTCGGAAGCCTTTGGCCCGGGAAATGAAAGGTTACGGAATCGACATTCCTCAGGAACGCTGGTTTACCAATCTGTCTTCTGTGGGAAATATCGGCAGTGCAGCGCCCTATGTAATGCTGGCGGAACTTTTCCATGGGGGAAAATTAGCGCCCGGCATGAAAATTCTCGTTCTTGTCCCGGAAAGCTCACGTTTTACCTATGCTTTTGTAAGCCTTACGGTTTGTTAAGATGAAACAGGATCAAGTTCCCCAAGATGATGAACAGCTTTTCGAGGGCCGCACCCGGGAAATATGTTATGCCGTTGATGAAAATGGCAACTATGTTCAGGTATTAAGTACGGGCTGGGCGCCGAAAAACGCCGCTCTCCGCCAGACATGGGACGCCATTAACGAAGAAGCGCAGGAAATATTACGCCAGGTGCAGAAGGAAACAATCAGTCCCCTTGCCTTCTTCATGACCCAAGGCCTCTTCGATATTAAACTCCTTTCAGACTATACGGGGATTCCCAAAAGGAAAATCAAAACCCATATGACCCCTGAGGTTTTTCGCCGCCTTGATCAGGAAACGTTACAGACTTATGCGGACGCCTTTAATATTTCCGTGGACGATCTGAAAAGCTGCCGCAGCACAACGGCCTCCTTCGGGAAGGCCGATTCAACAGATAAATGACCCGCCCGACGACAGAGACCCATGATCATTCCCTTTAAACACGCTCAGGCGGCTCACTGTGAAAATGGAGCAACGTCCAATATCCTTCGCTATCACGGCATTGACGTGTCAGAGGCCATGGTCTTCGGCATAGGTTCCGGCCTTTTTTTTATTTACATGCCCTTCCTCAAGCATAATGGCATCCCCGTCAGTTCTTTTCGCCCTTTACCCGGCATGATTTTCAATCGCGCCGCCAAATTGCTGGGCGTGAAAATCTACCGCAAGAAATTCCGCAATAAGGAAGCCTCCATGGAAGCCCTGGAGCAAACTCTCGCTCGTCATACTCCCGTCTGCCTTCAGGTGGGAGTCTTTCATCTGACTTATTTTCCCCGCCCTTACCGCTTCCATTTTAACGCTCATAACCTTGTCGTCTTTGGCAAGGAGGAAGGCCGCTATCTTATCAGTGATCCGGTCATGGAACATGTCGAATCACTAAGTCCCGAAGAATTGGTGCGGGTGCGATGGGCGCGGGGTCTGTTTCAGCCCAAAGGGAAAATGTATTATCCCATAAAAATTCCCCCGCAGATTGATTTACCATCTGCTATCGTCAAAGGAATCCGCAAAAACTGCTGGGAAATGTTAAGCATTCCCGTTCCCTTCATCGGTATTCGCGGTATTCGTTACCTTGCCCGTGATATACGGAAGTGGCCGCAGAAACTGGGAGAGAAAAAAGGCGCTCTTTACCTGGGACAGTTCATTCGTATGCAGGAAGAAATAGGAACGGGCGGCGCCGGTTTTCGCTTTATCTACGCGGCTTTTTTGCAGGAAGCAGGACGTATTCTTAATAATGACCGCTTATTGGCTCTGTCCCACGACATGACGCTCTGCGGCGACCGCTAGCGTGAATTTGCCGTCATGGCGGCGCGGATTATGAAAAATCGCCAGGATGAAAACGAGTCCTATCAGGAATTATCGGATATTCTTTATGAAATTGCGGAGCGGGAAAAAACTATCTTTACCGAGTTGAGAAAAGCTGTCTCATGACCAAACCTGTTGTAGAAATTTCGCGGTTGAAAAAAATCTATAAGGGCGCTTCCAAGCCGGCGGTGGACGATCTGTCTTTCTGTGTCATGGAAGGAGATATTTTTGGCCTTCTCGGCCCTAATGGCGCGGGGAAATCGACAACCCTGATGATTTTGTGCGGCCTTCTCCATTTAACGGAAGGTTCGGTGCGTGTTTTGAATTGCGATGTGGGACGGCAAAACGGCGAGATTCGTAAGCAAATTGGTATTGCGACGCAGGACATCGCCCTTTTCCCGACCATGACCGCCCGGGAAAACCTCACTTATTTCGGCAGAATGTACGGATTAAAAAAGAAAACGATCCGCGAGCGCGTGGATAGCACGCTCCACGAATTCGGTCTTATGGAAAAGGCCGATACCTGGGTTCTTCATTTTTCCGGAGGAATGAAACGGCGCTTGAATCTTGTCGCCGCCCTTTTGCATCAACCGCGCCTTCTTATTCTGGACGAACCGACCTCCGGCGTAGATGTGCAATCAAGGACCATGATTCTGGATCATATGAAAAAGTTGCAAAGGGAAGGATGCACCATCATCTATTCTTCCCACCTTCTGGACGAAGCGGAAAAGATATGCAGCCAGTTTGCCATCATAGACGGCGGGCGTCTGATCGCGTCCGGCACTTTACAGGAAATGCTGGCGGGACAAAAGGAAGCCTGTAATTTGGAAAACATGTTCCTGCAGCTGACGGGAAGGGATATCCGCAATTGAAGACGCTGGCAACGGTAAAGAAGGAATTTCTCCTGGTCATCCGTGACCCCGGAGGGCTGGCCATGCTGTTCTTCATGCCCTTAATCCTTGTCATTGTAATGACGCTTATTCAGGACAACACCTTCCGCGAATTCCAGGAAAGCAGCTTGGATATTCTTTTCATTGATCAGGATCAAGGCGAACTGGGTAAAAATATTAGCCAGGCGCTTCAGGCAACGGGTCATATCCACCTGATTTCCACAGAGGAAGGAGAACCTGTTACAGCGGAGCGGGCACACTATCTGGTTCAGAAAGGAATTTATAAGGCCGCGGTAATTATTCCGCCGGACGCGACAACCATGTTCAAGGAAAAGATAAAACATTCCGCCCGTCTTTTTCTGGCATCCTACGGTCTTGCCCCCCGGCCTGCCAAAAATAAACAATTTCCTCCACAGAACATTGACATCATTTACGATCCGGTCATCAAGGCCAATTACCGCATGGCTTTGACAGAGGCCATGGAAAAAATGCTGACAGGACTGCAGACGGATTGGCTCATAACAGAAATCCAGAAACGTTTCGACGGTATAACGGGCAAAAAAGGCGGCAGGATTAACCTTTCCGCCATGATTGAGATCACACAAAAAAGCGCCTTGGAGGATGACCAGCGGGCCATACCCCTTACGGCGGTACAGCACAACGTACCCGCATGGTCTATGTTTGCCATGTTCTTTATCCTTTATCCTTTGGCGGGAAATTTTATCCGCGAGCGGGAAGATGGGAGCATGATGCGTCTGCGCCTCATTGCTGGTTCATCATTTTCCGTTATTGCGGGGAAATTTGGTTTTTACCTCACAATTTGTCTTCTCCAGCTTGTGACCATGCTCGCCGCCGGCCTTTACCTTATGCCCATGCTGGGGCTTAGTAAATTAGCCCTGGGAAGTAATTATGCCGGCATTATCCTGGCGGGATTGGCTGTCGCCATGGCCGCCACCGGCTATGGTTTGTTTATCGCCGTTTATTTTAAAACGGCACAGCAGGCCCTGTCTTTCGGGGCGATCTCCATTGTCATTTTGTCCGCCATCGGCGGCATCTGGGTTCCGGTACTGGTCATGCCCCCGATTATGCAGGAACTTAGCCCCTTCTCCCCCCTTAACTGGGGACTATCGGCATTTAATGACCTTTTTATCCGCAATACGCCAACCGCAGATATTTTGCCTTCCATCACCAAGTTGATGGCCTTTGCCGTATTAACCTTAACCGCCAGCATTTTGGTTTACAAATCGCGTCTGCGCCTTTAGATATTTTCGTGTACCGTGGAGGATAACATCATGCAAACTCTTGAAGAACTGACAGAACAACTCCGGCAGCAGATTATCGCCTGCCTTCATCTGGAAGAAGTCTATGACGATCTGGACATTCTTATGCCTCTCTTTGGCGAAGAAACGGGACTGGACTCTATTGACGCCCTGGAAATTGTTGTTCTTTTGGAAAAACATTACGGCATCAAAATAGAAGATTCAAAGGTGGCAAGAAAGATCCTCTATAATGTGAAAACCATTGCCGAACATGTCCAGGCCAACAGGGTGTTATGAGAAGAGTTTTGATTTCCGGCTGCGGGCTTATTTGCGCTGTTGGCGACCATGGAGGGGAATCTTTCGCTTCTTTAATGCGGCGTAAAAGCGGCCTGGGGAAAATTAACATTCTGAAAACCATCCACCGTGATACTTTTCCTGCCTGTGAGATTAAACATCACGATTCAGCTCTTCATGAAATAGCCGATGTTCCCTTGGGTCAAGGGTTTACCCGCACGTCTCTTCTTGCCATGATCGCCGCAAAAGAGGCCATACGCTTTGCCCGGTTGGCAGAGGAGGAAATAAAACATACCGGCCTCATTTCGGCAACCACGACGGGCGGCATACGAGAATTTGAAGATCGTTTTCAGGACGTTCAGAATCTTGAAAGCGACGGGGCTTGGCGATCTTTTCTGGATACGGCCGATCCGGGCGAACACACCGAACGCCTGACTCATGCCCTGAAGCTGAACAGGAATTTCCTGAGTACCATCAGCACCGCCTGTTCCTCATCGGCGGGGGCGATTATCTTTGGCGCCCGTTTGATCCGCCACGGATTACTGGATCGTGTCATCTGCGGGGGCAGTGATACCCTCAGCAAAATGACACTGAACGGATTTCATTCCCTCATGATTATCTCCCAGGAACCTTGCCGCCCTTTCGATGAAAACCGTAAAGGTCTTAATCCGGGAGAAGGCGCGGCTTACCTTGTGCTGGAATCGGATCAGGCTCTGCAAAGATCGGGACGTCGTGCCATTGCCGAACTACGGGGCTATGCGTCCTTTAATGACGCTTTTCATCAAACGGCGTCATCGCCGGATGGCAGCGGCGCTTTGCGCACCATGTCGGAGGCTCTGAAAAGGGGCAATCTCCAGCCGGAGGATATTGATTACATCAACGCTCACGGAACAGGAACGGAAAATAACGATCTTGCGGAAGGTTTGGCATTGCAGAATCTTTTCGGCAAAAAGACTCCTCCTTTCAGCTCTACAAAACCCTGTACCGGTCATACCATGGCGGCGGCGGGAAGCATGGAGGCCGCCTTCTGCCTCATGGCCCTGGAAAAAAACGTCGTTTTACCCAATCTGAATTTTTCCCAGCCCATGAAAGAGCTTGCGATCCAACCGGAAATAAACCTGCGGCAGCGTCCTTTGCGCCATATTCTTTCCAATTCATTCGGTTTTGGCGGTCATACGGCATCTCTTCTGTTTTCGAGGCCTTTATGAAAAATTCCTTGCCCGGCACAGATGTCTTTATTCGGGGATTATCCGCAATCTCTCCCCAGAACACATGGGATTCCACAACCTTTTTACCGGAAATCATCCATCATAAAGATTCCCTTTCCTGCGTCTTACCCGACTTTAATGCCTTTATACCTCCCATGCAGCTCCGCCGCCTCAGCCGTATGGCGCGCATGGGCATTACCTGTGCCAAAATCTGTTTGCAGGATGGTCATGCAGCTAATGTTGACGCCATTATTACGGCAACCGGTTACGGCTTTCAGGAAGACATGGCGCGATTTCTTACGGAAATACTGGAACAGAAAGAACAGCAGTTATCCCCGACTTATTTTGTCCAGAGCGGGTATAACGCCATGGCAGGTATGCTGGCCATGGCTTTGGATTGTTCCGGTTATAACAACAATTTTGTCAGCCGCTGCCTTGCTTTTGAAACGTCT
>JAITWQ010000089.1 GCA_031285215.1 Syntrophobacterales bacterium
CAAAACAGCGCGCTCAATAACATGCTCCAATTCCCGTACATTCCCAGGCCACGCATATCCTTCGAGAATCTGGAGTGATTCTGCGGATATGCTTATTTCCTGCCGTCCATTGATCTGGCAGTATTTTTTCAGAAAATGATGACAAAGAGCGGCAATATCTTCCTTTCTTTCCCGCAGGGGAGGGATATGAATGGGAATGACATTCAGGCGATAGAAAAGATCTTCGCGGATTTTCTTCTCCTCAATCCCTTTGCGCATATCGGCGTTAGTTGTGGCAATGATGCGCACATCAATGGGAACGGGTTCCCTCCCGCCAAGGCGGTCAACTTTTGCCTCCTGCAGCACACGCAGAAGTTTGGCCTGCAGTTGAACATCCATCTCGCCGATTTCGTCCAGCAGCAGGGTTCCGCCATCGGCCAGTTCAAATTTTCCCGGTTTGCGCTGCATGGCCCCTGTAAAGGCTCCCTTCTCGTAGCCGAACATTTCGCTTTCCAGAAGATGATGGGGAATGGCCGCGCAATTGATCGCCACAAAGGGACGGTTTCTTCGATTGCTGTGAAAATAAATGTAACGGGCGAAAAGTTCTTTTCCTGTTCCGCTTTCACCTTGGATGAGAACGCTGGATTTACTTTTGGCGATATTTTTCATCAACGTTAAGAGGGAGAGAACATTATCCGATTGACTGATGATATGGAATTTTTCTTCCGCATCATCACTCTCTTTTTCCTCATAAACAGGCTTGTCCTGCCTGGCGGCTGCCGCAGAAGTCAGAACATTGCGCACAACGATTTGCAGATCGTCAATAGAAAAGGGCTTCATAATGAATTCCGCCGCCCCTTCCTTCATCGCTTCTACGGCGGTGCTTACCGTACCGTAGGCGGTAATCACAATAACAGGGGTATGGTAAGACATTTTTTTGACGCTTTTCAGGACGTCCATCCCCCCCATTTGCGGCATGTGCATATCCGTTATGACTACTTCAAATGGTTGTTCCTTGAATTTCTGTATGGCGTCATAGCCATTATCAGCGGATTCTACGCTATATCCGCATGATTCGAGAGACTCGGACAGGGCGGTTCTCATTGACGCGTCATCGTCCACAATGAGAATATTTCTTTTATTATCCGTCATTATTTTGACATATCTCCTTCGATTGTAAACGGATTGATCGTGGATGATCCGATTAGAGGGAAAACTATGCTGAACGAAATTGTGCCGTCCGGAGCGCTTTCGGCGGACAAAGCTCCTTTGTGTATGGCGATGATATCCTGAAAAACGGCAAAGTTCAGCTGGGTAACCCGATCATCGTCTTCTCCCGGATTAAAAAAACGTTGAATATGTTCTCTGGGATTACCGGGCCTGTCATCGGAAAAACGAATTTTAACGGCGGGTTCTCCTTTTCCCGTTTTTTCGATCGCTGTTGCAATGCGAATATGCCCTTCTTTGGTAAGGGATTGAAGGGCATTTAATAAAAGCCCCGTGAAAATTCTGCGGATCATGACGGCATTGCCCCTGATAATGGGGTCCAGAGGCCCATAGTCCACGGAGAGGAAAATGTAACCCTGATCGGAAATCCGGTCGGAATACAGCAGAATCTCTCTTAAAACTTCATGAATGTTTATAATATCCATGAGAGGTTCTACTGTTTTGACATACTGGAGCAATTCTTCAATTTTTTGGTCAATGTTTTTGACGGCAGTACGAATTTGCTCAATCCAGAGACGCTGTTTTTCTTCCTGAATGTTACGCATGAGGAGAGAGGAAAAAAGCTCGATGCTCCCCAGGGGATTTCTGACCTCATGGGCAAGCTGCGCCGCCATTTCAAGCATCGCGGCGTTCTTTTCCTTGTGGCGCGCCGTCTTTTCCAGCTGCAGCGTTTCCGTTATATCGTAAATGAGCCAGACAAAGCCCTTGGAATGACCATCAGGAGCAGAAACGGCTGCGGGAACAATCTCCCACTCCCGCCCTTGTTTGTTTACGCGCTGTTTTTCTTTGTCTCTGATGTTTATATCGCCAAATAATTGCTCAACACGCATCCCCCGCAGAGTTTCCTCCCGGCGGCCCAGCAAATAGCAAGCGGCGTTATTGGCCGATGTAACCGCGCCGGTCGTATCTGTAATCATGATACCGGCGGCCAGGCGGTCAAAAATGGCGGCAAAATCTTCGTGGTTCATGGAATACACCGGCCAATGAGCAGACCGTTATTTGCGGCGGCATGTATCATATTGCATATTTCCCTTCTAAAGGCGCGGAGAATGACGGCGTTCATTCCAGATAATCTTTGTTCGCCGTAAACCAAAGACCGCCATTCAACCCGTAATCCGCTATTCTTTGCCAGAAAAGATCGTTTGTCTCCAACCGCATACGGCTGGACGCTTCTGTGGCGCGATCAGGATTGTTTGTCCCGATGTAGTTATTGGTGAGAATAAATTCCGCCCAGCGTTTATCAAAATCATCAGACAAAGAGGGAAGCGCTTGATTCAAAAGGGCGATACTTTTTTCAGGATGTCCTGTAAGGGAATAGAGTTCCGCCTGATTCAGATAAAATTTGTCTTTAATGGGAGAGTTTTCCGCTATCGCGTTCAAATCATTCAGAATATCCTGTGAATGACGCAACGCAAGGTCTGTCTGATTTGTCCTTTTTAAAGAGTTAATATAGCGATACATGGCAAGGGTATCTCCTTTGTCGAAAGGCATTGCTGCGGCGTAAAGGGACGCCGCTTTATCAAATGCCCCTCCGGCGTAATACGAATCGGCCAGCAAGCGCCGTATTTTTCTGTCTGTGGCGTCAGGGGAGGTGTTTTGGGCGGCCAGGGGAATAAGCCTTCTTTGCGCTGTCTTATGATTGCCCGCTTCCACATCCATCTGGGCAATGGCAAGTTCCGGCATCCTGCTGTCCGGATGCAGTTTCCTGGCTAAAATATCGTTAAATACTTTGATTGCCTGTTCATATAAACCCAGATTTTTAAGAGAATCGGCAATTTTATAGTATATATCTCCCGGCCAGGGATATTGAGTATCTTTTTCCGAAAAATATAAATTAGCGACGGCCAGATAATCCTGTTTTTGATAATTATCATTGACAAGATCCGTTTTTATTTTTTTGGCGCTGGCATGGGCGGCTTGCAGGTAACGGCTGCCGGGGTAGCGCCGCAGCAACTCGGCATAAGTATCGTATGCTTCCTGTAATCGCTTTGCCGTTTCCAGCAAACGTCCTTTTTGATAGAGCACTTCTTCCGCGAGGGGATCATTTTTGAGATCCGCGAGCATCTGATCACAGCCCCAAACAGGATTACGATAACTTTCCGAACTTGAGAAAGCGAGGGATGTCCGTACATTTGGATTGGCCGCCCCCATTTCCACAAGCATCATGCGAATACGGATTGATTCTTTAAGGTCTTTTTCTTTGTCTAACGCCCTTCCCAATAACCGGATGGCAGAAGCTGCCTGATCCATCTTTTCAAGGCATTGAGCAATGGTGCGGGTGACAGAGGGAATAAAGCGATTCTGCGGATAGAGATTACGGAAATAAGACAGAATACGAAAGGCCTTCTCATAATTGCCGGTCGAGAAAAAATGGTATCCGGCATTTAGAAAAACGTCTTCCGGCAGCCCATATAAATCAGGCCAGCGCTGGAGGGCGGTATTATACCAAAGATCTGCTTCCTTCGATAAACCCATATTATAATATGAATCGGCAAGAGAAAAAATGGCGGACCGGGACAGGGGGCTGTTGGGATATTTTACATAAAACATCCTGAGAACAGCGGTGGCGGCGGCGTATTGCTTGTCTATGCGCAGGATATCGCCGGTCTGATAAAGAGCCTCTTCCGCAAGGGAAGAATGGGGGTACTGCGCCAACAGTCTTTTATAGGCGTTATCTGCCTGTCCGTAATTTCGCAGCAATTTATATAAATGTCCCAGACGCCAGTAGATGATATCATTTCCCGGCCTTACGTCAGGATATTTTAACAACAGGCGATTGTATTGGTTTACAAGGTGATACAGGGGACCCGTGCCTGTTTCCGTATTCAGGAAATACAGACAGTCGGCAATGCGGCGTTCGGCCAACTCATGCCATTGTTCAACATCTTTTCGGTTAAGGATATTTTGAAAAACAGGTAATGCCTTCTCATACTGTCCTGCCTGAAAATCCCTC
>JAITWQ010000113.1 GCA_031285215.1 Syntrophobacterales bacterium
ATTGTTTTTCGCCAGATACTCAAAGTTCAGGATGGCAGTTTCATTGATCTTTGCATAGGCGATAGTCAGGGAAAGGCTGTTGCCAAACTTGTCAATAATCTGGACCGAGCAGGTTTGCGTTACCCGGTTAAAACTGCCCTCGCCAAGGTTTGAAGTTTTCAGCACGGCATATGCCATTCGCGGGCTGTCCGGATCGGATGAAAACAGATTCTTGATTTGGGTAAAGTCATCGAAAACCATTACACCGCCTTCGTCTGATCCCGGCCAGCCAACTCCCAGTTCAGTCTGTGGTTTTATAAGATAAGCGGTGGTATTTTCCGAAGATGACAGCCGGAAGTCTTCACTGATTTTCGCACCCAAGAGCGAAAGTTCTCCTTTAGCGATAACACCGAAACGGAGGGGAAGATTCCACGCGGATTTGGAGTGCCAGGTCTGTTCAATACCGGTTTGCGCTTCCTTTTCTGATTCCACCGGACGTGACGATGTGAAAGTAAATGTCTGTTTTAAATCAGGAGCGTAAAACACCGCCGTCACCCCGCAAAAGCCTGATTTTGCATGCCAGGGATACGCGCCAAGCCCCATAACGCGGAACTTCGGCAGTTCCATATACTGACGCTTGAATTTCCCCGCCAGGGCTGCCGCTTTTTCATTTCCTCCCCTTTGGATTTCGCCGCACATCTGATAGATGCGGGTCAGATTTCGCAATAATCTGTTTTTGTTGAAGGCCGCGCTTTTCTGCTCATACAACGCCAACTCTCCGCCGCAAACCTTAAAGAGCCGTTCAAAAAACGCGAAGCCCGCGCCGTGGCAGAGGACGGCAAACTGTCCACATTTTTCCGCATACTCCACGGGCAGGCGGGTCAGGCCGGCACGGAAAATATCTTCAATAAAACTGATGACATGGGGGATGACCTCCATGCCGACATCGCTGTCTTCCCTGATAAGCTCAAACTCCAGCTTGCCCGCCTTGTGCCTGATATACTGAATGACGGCCTCAAGACGGTGGCGGCAATTTTTGGTTTTGCAGGAACAGACGGATTCGGCCAGTGTTGCTCCCGGCAGAAAGCGGACGATAAACGCGCTGGTCATCATTTTTATGACTAAAATGGAACCTTCTTCTATTTCACAGATTTCACCAGACATAATTTTAAACAGCACATCGTTATAGGCGGTCTTGCCGAATACTTTGACGAGGGTATCCTGATTATACGCGAGAAGATAATCAAAACTGCCGGAAGACGCCGCCAGCGGTTCCCGGAAGCTTTCGGACGCCTTTATCAGCGCCATGATTACATGCTTGCAAATAGTGCGGGACGGGCAGGAACATTGAAAATTGCCAGGGGCGCCGTTTATCTTCACCGCCGTGCCATCGGCAAAGGACGCTTCCAGGGCGGAATCGTTCAGGATAAAGCTGATGCCTGAATCGGCGAGGTCTTTTTGTGCGCGGTTGACAATGCCTTTGTTGGATATTCCGGCGAGATACGCTTCGTCTATTATGCTAAGCTGCTCTTTAAGCGACGGCATATCTACCCATGTATCTCCGCATATTTGATTGATTTTTGTACCACGCAGATTTGCTCCAAGCAGTATTATCCTATACTACGGAATACGAACAGGTCAAGCCCCGTTCCGCGATCATAAACTGATAAAGTGATTTTTAACAGCTGAATTTTATTGACATAGCAGCGGGATTCGGTTTCAATAGCAGATATTTTACAGAAAATTCTTATGGAGGTCAAAATGACCATTGCGGAGTGGCTGGACGATATGGCGGCCGGCGGTAAAGATATGTTCAATCTGAAAATACCCGAAGATATGGCCTACGATGCCGATCCCGACGAAATTATTTTTTTCCAGGAAATAAACCCCTGCGGTTTTCTGTGTTCCAGAGAACATCCCTTTGCTACGGTAGAACGCTTTGATCATTGGTATTACGCCAGGGGACGGGATAAAGGGAAAACCATTCACTCCGCAGAGGCAGAAAATGAGTGGGGGCTGTTTACAAGGGATAAGGAATTAGCCCTGACAATGGCCCAAAGGCATATTGAAGGGAGAAAAGATTGATTTCGCCCATTGCCTTCTGTGCAGGCTTATTATAAATCACGCCCTGGCTTCATTCCGGGAAAATCACTTTTTCAGGTGTGATTTTGTTTTGCATGACGAGATATTCTTCACGGGCAAATAAGATTTTGCCGTATGTAAAAGGAGAGACAACCCCATGTCACAGATAAAAAAAGGAAACAGGATAAAAATCCACTACACGGGAAAACTTAAAGATGGAACTGTATTTGAATCTAACATCGGCGATGCACCTCTTGAATTTACCGTAGGCAAGGGAAAAGTCATCAAAGGGTTTGAAAATGCCGTTTTGGGTATGAAAACAGGCGAAGCGAAAACGGTAACCATTAAACCGGCTGATGCCTACGGGCCAAAGGATCAATCCCTGATCTGGGTTTTGGAAGCCAAAGATTTTCCTGAGGGAACGGTACTGGAACCTGGAGAAGAGG
>JAITWQ010000121.1 GCA_031285215.1 Syntrophobacterales bacterium
TTTAATCCCGCCATTCCCGCCGCGATTATTGAAGAATTAATGAGTTGGGATGGATGCGACGCCGTAATCCATATGGGTATCTTCGGGCGTATTCCTTTTTTCCGCTATATGGTGGATTCGGCCCTAAAAGCCGATCCGAACAGCGATCGGGATGTGTTGGCCGCAGTACCGGCAGAGGTGGAAAAATTTGAAGAAGATTTTACCGGACATCTCGTGCGGCTGATGGATAAGTATAAAAAACCGGTTATTGGCGTACCCCTTATCGCTGATGCCACAGCAAAAACTGTCGTCGAAATTCCCGGACAAAAATACAAGAGCATTTCCTTTACCACACCGGAACGCGCCGTCAGGGCATTGGTAGAAATGTCCCGTTACCGGCGCTGGCTCGACCGTCAGGGAGATTAAACTGTTGAAAAGTGCTTTCCTTCACGTTTGTAAACCATCTTGCCACGCTAAACAAAATGCCGCCGCGACAACCCTCTCGCGCCGACTTTCACTCCTTTTCGTTAAAGAAACGAGCGCCCTTACCGTAAAAGCCGTGCCGTAGTAATCCTTGACAAAAAAGTAAATATATGGAGATGCTCTTGCGTATCCGCAATGAAAATTGCCCTGTGAAAAGACGGATATTCTCATACGTAACCTGAATGGATATTCACCACGATGAGGAAACGCCTTGTTCGAGCAACTGTTCCATAATTTGGCCCTGCAGCTGAATGAATCTTTTTTTCTGGCCCCCCTGATTGCTTATCTGGGTGGTTTGCTGGTGGGATTAACACCTTGTGTTTATCCCGTCATACCGGTTACGGTCGCCTTTATCGGCGCCAGCAGCGTTAACTCCCGAACGCAAAGTTTTTTCCTTTCCCTGTTCTATGTCTTGGGCATCGCCCTGACTTATACGGCCCTGGGAATATTTGCTTCCCTGTCCGGAATGCTCTTCGGCCAAATTCAGTCCAACCCGTGGACGTATTTTATCATGGCCAACATTTGTCTTCTCATGGCACTGTCCATGTTTGACGTCTTCCAACTCCCCATGTACGCCCCCAAAGCCGTATCGCGGTTTCAGGCACGGAAAAAAACAGAAGGCTGGTTCCGCAGCCTGCTGTTGGGCATCCTTTCCGGATTTGTTCTGGGTCCATGCACAACGCCGGTTCTCGCTGTTCTGCTCACGTATGTTGCCAGTAAACAGAGTATTGTTTTTGGAAGTTTTCTTTTGTTTTTGTTTTCCCTGGGCATGGGAACGCTTCTCATTTTAATCGGAACATTTGCCGGTCTTTTAGCCCGTCTGCCCAAATCCGGAGCTTGGATGACCAGAATCAGCCGGCTTTTGGGATGGGTGATGATCGGCGCTGCCCAATACTTCCTTATCCTTGCGGGATCTTTCTGGATTTAGAGGGGAAACAATGGGCAAAGTAAAAAAGGTCGCGGCAAACCTGAAGAACAAAAAAAGCGCTTTCCTGCTTTTTTCTCTGGGACTGATACTTTGTTTTGTCTTTTCCTGCCAGTGCAGTCCCCAAACAAGGGATCTCAGAGGGACAATAGCGCCGGACTTTACCTTGAAAGATCTGGAAGGGAAAACATTTCACCTGCAAGGCGAGCAGGGGAAAATGGTCTTAATTATTTTTACAACGACCTGGTGTCCAGCGTGTACCGATTTTATCCCTATCTACAAGAAAATCCATGAGATATACGGGAAGGAAGAAAATTTTGTCATGGTCAACGTTGATATAGAAGAACCGGACGATCGTGTACGGGCGTTTGCCAGGGCAAATCATATTACTTACCGAATTTTGATGGACAGCAAGGGCGAGGTGAGAAAGGATTACGGTATTATGGGCGTGCCGTCCTTTGTTCTGATTGACGAAGAAGGAAAATGGCTTAGTGCGAATATCGAAGAGATTTTTGCCATTCTGCGAACTGCCTTTGGCCGTGACGTATAGGAAATTTCCCAGGGAGTTGCGTTCGGGTAAAAATTACGAAAAAGGGTAATCATCCATGATCTTGTAGCCTTGAATCATCCGCTCTTCTATTTTCTTGCGTAATTCCTCGAATTCTTTGTCTTCCAGGTCGTGGGAGACTTCTTCAAAATGATCATCAAAGCGCATGACTACGGTGGAGAAAGGTTTGGGGATCATAAAGCGATCCCAGCTGTTAAAAACCCAATACTTTTCATAGGCAACAAAAACGGGACATAAAAATCCTCCTGCAAGTTGAGCGAGAGAAATGCCGCCGGCCTTTACTATTTGCGGGGGGCCTGTCGGCCCATCCACAATGTGAATGGCAATGCGGTGCTTTTTAACGACGCGGATAAGTTCGCGAAGGGCCTTCATTCCTCCCCGGGTGCTTGATCCCCGTACCGGTATAAAACCCGCATGTTGAACGATGCTGGCGATAAACTCGCCGTCCCGGCTCTGGCTGATCATAATAGGAACGGCCAGGCCCTGCCGGCGGGGAACAAGGAAGCCGCCGAAGATCCGCTGGTGCCAGTTCAGCAGGATCACAGGCCCTCTTTCCATGTATGCAAAAACATGCTCTATGTTTTCCATCCGAAAACGGAGGGTTTTTGTGTAAAGAAAGAGGAGATAATAGATGAGCTTGGTCAGGCTTAAAAGAAAAGAAAATTTAATGTTTCGCCAGTGTTTTTTGACCTTCATATGATCTGCAAAATTTATAAAATGATGTTTCGACTATACCATGTTTATCCGCCGCCCACAGGACGCTTCAAAGCATGTGCGGTGAATTCTACCATATGCGGAACAATTGGACAATATCGCATGAACAGCCTTGAAATCAAGAGACATTACATCGCCAACTCATCCGCAATCATTTCCGCCTGTTTCATGACGGTTTCAGTTGCCAGCAGTTGCATATCCGGGGGATAGCCATACTTGCGCAAGGTGCGCTTTATGACGACGCGAAGTTGCGCCTGCACGCTTTCCTTGATGGTCCAGTCGATGGCGGTGTTGGCACGCACCTTTTCCGTCAGCACCACGGCGAGTTCGCGCAGCTTCTCCTTGCCCATGAGTTCGCGGGCGGAATCATTGTCGGCAACTGCCGTATAGAAGGCATATTCATAGGCGGTCAGACCCAATTCCTCGGCTTCTTTGTCGGAATCGCGCACCTGTTTGCCGATATTGATCATTTCATCAATCACTTGGGCGGCGGTGATGATTTTGTTATGGTAGCGCTTGAGCGCGCCTTCGAGCAGTTCCAGAAGCTTTTTGCTCTGCACAAGATTTGTTTTGGAGCGCGCCGTCAACTCGTCGTTGAGCAGTTTCCCCAGCACTTCCAGGGCAATGTTCTTGTGTTTCATGCCTTTCATTTCCAGCATGAACTCTTCGGACAGAATGGAAATGTCGGACTTTTTGATGCCCGCCGCGTCGAACACGTCAATGACCTGATCGGAAACCAGGGCCTTGTCGATGACCTGCTTGATGACGCTCTCCCAATCGTCGCTGCTCCTGCCGCTGCCGCCGCCGTCGAATTTGGCGAGACGCGCCTTGACCGCCTGGAAGAAGGCTACTTCGTCCGTCACCGCCACCGCCTGCGGGTGCGGCATGGCCAGAGCAAAGGCAGCGGATAGGGCGGTAACGGTGTCCAGATAGCGTTTTTTGCCATCATCAAGCCCGAGGACGAATTCTTCCGCTTCCAGGATGATGCTCAACTTGCGGGAGGTATCCGCCGAGAAATACTCGTCATATGGGAAAGCATGGAACATGGCGGAAACCACTTCCAGT
>JAITWQ010000158.1 GCA_031285215.1 Syntrophobacterales bacterium
GCCCTAGGCATTCGCTGGTTAATTAATAACTCGCGGGAGCGTTCGGAAAAAACCATGCGGGAAAAACTCGCGGCGGAGTTTATTGATGCGGCTAATAATCGCGGCGCGTCTATAAAGAAGCGTGAAGGTGTTCATAAGATGGCCGAGGCGAATAAAGCCTTTGCCCACTATCGGTTTTAATAAGGGTAATCTGGGGAATTGAACCCCACTAAATACAAAAAACGAATCATTCAAACCTGAAGGAGGAATTTGAGATGGCTAAGAAAAAGTTTGAAAGGACAAAGCCGCATCTAAATATCGGAACCATTGGCCACGTTGATCATGGCAAGACAACTCTGACCGCCGCTATTACGCAAACGCTGGCAAGAAAGGGATTGGCGGAATTCAGATCTTTTGATTCGATTGATAATGCTCCGGAGGAAAAAGAAAGAGGCGTTACGATTAATATTACTCACGTTGAGTATGAGACAGATAAAAGACATTATGCCCACGTTGATTGTCCCGGCCATGCCGACTATATCAAAAACATGATTTCCGGCGCCGCTCATATGGATGGTACGATTCTTGTCGTATCCGCAGCTGACGGCCCCATGCCCCAGACGAGGGAGCATATCCTTCTTGCAAGGCAGGTGCAGGTTCCTTCTATCGTTGTGTTTATGAATAAAGTTGATCTGGTTGACGATCCTGAGCTTTTAGACTTGGTTGAACTTGAACTTCGTGAACTGCTCACACAGTATCAGTTCCCCGGTGATGATATTCCCATCGTCCGCGGCTCGGCGTTAAAAGCCCTTGAAGCCCCTGATCTGAATTCTTCGGATACGGCATGTATTATAGAGCTGATGGATGCCGTAGATTCCTATATCCCGGAGCCGGAGCGCGATTTGGATAAGCCTTTCCTTATGCCTGTTGGTGATGTTTTCACCATCCCGGGCCGTGGAACCGTTGTTACTGGCCGTATGGACCGCGGCATAATTAAGACAGGCGACGAAGTTGAAATCGTGGGAATTCGCCCCACGGCAAAGACTGTCTGTACGGGCATTGAAATGTTTCGTAAAACTCTTGATGAAGGCCGGGCGGGAGATGATGTCGGCTTGTTGCTCAGAGGGACGAAGCGGGAGGACGTGGAGCGTGGTCAGGTTGTGGCAAAACCGGCTTCTATCACTCCCCATACAAAATTTAAGGCTCAGGTTTATATTTTGACCAAGGAAGAAGGAGGCCGGCATACACCTTTCTTTACAGGATACCGTCCCCAGTTTTACTTCCGGACAACGGATGTGACGGGCGTTGCCAATCTTCCTGAAGGCATTGAAATGATTATGCCTGGTGATAATGTGGAAATGGATGTCGAACTGATTACTCCTATTGCGATGGAAGAAAAACTGAGATTCGCCATCCGCGAGGGTGGAAAAACCGTTGGTGCGGGTGTTGTCAGCAAGATTGTTGGATAAATTATTAAATGATTCGTGAGATGGAGTGCATCATAAGTCAATGAAAGACCAGAAGATAAGGATTCGCCTCAAGGCCTACGATTACAAGTTGCTTGATCGTTCTGTTGATGAGATTGTGGAAACGGCTAAAAGGACCGGCGCCGCTATTGCCGGCCCCATACCGCTGCCCACAGAGATAAACCGATACTGCGTCAACAGATCCCCCCATGTGGATAAAAAATCCCGAGAGCAGTTTGAAATTCGCACTCACAAGCGATTAATTGATATTATCGAACCAACGCAGGCGACGGTGGATGCCTTAATGAGGCTGGAGTTGTCAGCGGGGGTGGATGTAGAGATCAAGGCTTGATCAGCAGAAGGATGGTCTTCTGGTCCGTATCGGGTTGGCTTTGTCAGTAAAATACAAAATGGACGAAAAAGTGATGAAAAAGGGATTGATTGGCAGAAAACTTGGAATGACGCAGGTTTTTTCCGAATCTGGTGAGGCCGTGCCCATTACCGTTATAGAGGTAGAACCCTCTGTGGTTATCCAAAAGAAAACGGTAGAAACAGATGGATATGATGCTGTTCAGCTGGGATATGGCCGGATAAAGCAATCACGGGTGACGAAGCCGCGGCAGGGGCACTTTAACCGGGCAGGCAAAGGAATGTTCCGTTTCCTGAGAGAGATAAGGGAATTCGTTGGTGACCATGAGCCCGGGCATGAAATAAATGCGGATATTTTTAAGGCAGGTGATTTTGTTGACATTACCGGAACGACAAAAGGTAAAGGGTTTGCCGGTGTTATCAAAAGACATGGATTCGGAGGCGGACGGGGAAGTCATGGTTCCATGTTCCATCGCGCTCCCGGCTCTATCGGCGCCAGTGCTGACCCCTCCAGAGTATTCAAAGGTAAAAAATTACCGGGACAGATGGGAAATGTTCGCAAAACGATTAAAAATGTTTTGGTGTGGGCAATAAGGCCGGATAAACAGGTTATGTTGGTCAAAGGACCTGTTCCGGGAGGGGAAAAAGGACTTCTTCTGGTTGTGCAATCCGCAAAAACCGGGAAATAGAGGTATGGGGTAAAAGATATGCCGATGGCTGATGTATATAATATTGATAGACAAAAAGTGTCGGAGATTGAATTGAATGATTCTGTTTTCGGCAGTGATGTCAATCAATCCGTCATCTATGAGGTCGTTCGGATGCAGCAAGCGGCGCGCAGGAAGGGAACCGCTGCGACGAAGGGCAGAAGTGATGTAAGCGGGGGAGGAAAGAAACCCTGGCGTCAAAAAGGCACGGGTCGGGCACGGGCGGGGACGACGCGCTCTCCCATCTGGCGCGGCGGTGGAATTGTTTTTGGGCCGCAGCCTCGTGATTACTCCTTTAAAGTGCATCGCAAGGTTAGGAGAAAAGCCCTTATCTCGGCGCTCAGTATGAAATACAGCGAAAATCTTATGTTTATTTTGAAAGATTTTCCCATGGAGCAGATAAAAACCAAAGTTTTTCGGCAGGTAGTGGATAAATTTGAATGGAATAAAGTGCTTTTCGTGATTGACGAGTCCCGCCCGATTCTGGAAATGTCTTCGAGAAACCTTAAAAACGTTAAAATGGTCCGTTATGAAGGCATTAATGTTTATGACCTTCTTAATTACCGCGAGGTAGTTTTTCTTGAACCTTCCGTAAAAAAGGTTGAGGAAGGATTGTTATCATAATGGAAATCTATCAGATTATTAAAAGGCCTATTATTACCGAAAAGAGTACCCTTGCCCGCGAAGAATTAAATGAATATTTGTTTGCCGTGGATCGCAGGGCCAATAAAATAGAAATCGGCAACGCTGTTGAAGTTCTGTTCAAAGTTAAAGTTCTTGACGTGCGTGTCATGAATATGCGGGGCAAGAAAAAAAGAGTTGGAAGAAACATTGGCAGAACACGAGATTGGAAAAAGGCTATTGTCAAACTTGAGCCGGAAGCCAAGATAGAGATCTTTGAAGCCTAGAGGGAAAGAGGAACGGACGGATGGCAATTATAAAATATAAACCCACATCACCCGGCAGACGGTCCCAGACCTGCTCCGATTTTGCGGAGATAACAAAGGAAACTCCGGAAAAAAGTCTTCTGCGTCCTTTGAAAAGATCAGGCGGGCGGAATAGCTATGGTCGTATAACAAGCCGCCACATAGGCGGCGGCCATAAGCGACGCTACAGAATGATTGATTTTAAGCGTGATAAAGAAAATGTTCCGGCGAAAGTATTCTCTATTGAGTACGATCCGAACCGGACAAGCAGAATCGCCCTGCTTCATTACTTGGATGGCGACAAGCGTTATATTATTGCGCCTGCTAAATTAGCGGTTGGCGATAAGGTCGTGAGCAGTGAGCGGGCCGATATTAAGCCGGGTAACGCCATTCCCTTAAAAAATATTCCCTTGGGTCCTTT
>JAITWQ010000215.1 GCA_031285215.1 Syntrophobacterales bacterium
GTAAATCGTGTATAATCATTGATCCCGCGAGACATGGAAACACCTCCCCCGGAAGTTGGCTGATCCTAACAACTAATCTCTCCCTTGACAAGCCCCTTTTTCTTTCTCTGCAAGGGAGCGAATCTTAGATTTATTTACATCTGTTCGACAGTATAGCCCTTGCGGCGCAGCAATTCCAGCAGGTTATTCTTGCCAACCAGATGCCCGGCTCCAACAACGACAAAGATTGTTTTTTTCTGCGCCAATAAGGCCCCCACCTGAGACGCCCAACGCTTGTTTCTCTTAACAAAAAGGGTATTATAAAGTGCCGGATAGTCCCGAAAACTGTCTGTGATCATCTGTTCTATTTTGTCCATCTCGCCATTTTTCCAAATGATCATCATATCATCCACCGTTTTGCCCATATCGGCAAAATCGTCCAGAGTCTGGCTCACCAGCATATCCTGCTGGGCCATTGATAAACCATCCATGAGATTCAGCTGCATTTCCATGGTTTCCAAACCCGATATTTCCCTGCCCGCGTTGACAGCCTTTCTATAAAAATAGCGATCAACGCCCGCCTCGGGACTGAATCCCAGTTGATTCATTTTAATAACTACCAGAGCCATGGCCATGCTCCATGGTTTTAGCGAATCAAGCTGGACAACATCCAGATTTAAAGACTTCGCCGCCTCCTTTAGTTTTTCATAGGTGGCTGGTTTTAATACTTTGCTCAGAGTTCTCCCATCTGTGAAAAGGGATTTTCGCAGCATTATTTCCTGCGCCTGGGGGGATTCCATTTCACCTATATTGATCTCAAAAACCACATCAGACGATTCCTGGAATGCCCTTTCAATGGTTTCCGGCAGGGGATAAACGGATTCTTTCATCAAATGCATGGAACCCAGCAAATAGACCGTACCCTTGGAAGAGGTGATCTTAAACAGGCATGATTTACCGGATTGCTCCTGGGCATGAAGGGGCGCGGTAAAGACAAGCAACAGCAAAAAAGCAAACAGGGCGACAACATAAGTTCTTAAATAATGGCGTATCATTGCATTTATCTCCTTTCGTTGTGGCAGATACTTTACACATTTTCACCCAAAACGGCAAAGTTTCTATTCCCCTTTTTCCGTCTTTTAAATAAAAATGTTTTCCTTTTTCAGACTACATAAGTGGCTTTTTCCAGATTGTAAACAAGCAAATGAATAATCAGGAAAATAATAATCAGAATCAATTATTTTTCTTTGCGGTTTCACGTGCATTACACCGTGATTTTCCTTGACATTTATATAAATCCGCTTTATTTTTATCTCCATAATAGCTAGGGGAGCTGTCCTTCGGGGCGGCTGAGAATGGCGGAAAATGCCAGACCCTCGAACCTGACGCAGATAATACTGACGTAGGGAAGCGAGCATAATCAGTGGTAAAGTATTTTTAAGCCCGTCTTCCCAGACGGGCTTTTTTTATGGAGAAAGGATAGATTATGACTGCCAGCCAAACAATCAACATACGGGTAAACGGCCAAAAAGAGATTATTCCCTCGGGACAAACATTACAGCAATTCATTGACCACCGCTTCGGAAAATTCCCCAACGTTGTTGCCGAATTAAACGGGCAAATCATTCCGCATGACCATTGGGGCATCACTTTACTGCAAAACCAAGACCGTCTGGAACTTGTTCATTTTGTCGGAGGAGGGTGATTTAATGGAAACCATTGACCCCGTAAAAAACGATGGGGAAACCACTCTGGACGATCCTTTCATTTTGGGAGGAAAAAGGATGGCCTCCCGTCTTTTTATCGGTACGGGTAAATACGGCGCAAATGCCCTCATCCCTTATATTGCCAGGGCTTCAGGCGCGGAAGTCATTACGGTGGCTTTGCGCCGGGTTGATGCCAGCCAGTCTAAGGGAAACATTTTAAGTCATATTCCACCCCATATGCAGCTTTTGCCGAACACCTCCGGCGCCAGAACAGCGGAGGAAGCAATTCGTATCGCAAGACTTGCACGAGCCGCCGGCTGCGGAAACTGGATAAAAATAGAAGTCATCAGTGACGCCCGCTACCTGCTTCCCGATGGTTATGAAACAGCCAAAGCAACGGAAATACTGAATAAAGAAGGATTTATCGTCCTGCCCTACATAAATCCCGATCTTTATGTGGCAAGATCTCTGGTCAATGCCGGAGCCGCCGCCGTAATGCCCCTCGGCGCCCCCATTGGCACCAATCGCGGCCTGGCCACACGGGAAATGATCGCTATTCTTATCGAGGAAATACCTCTTCCCATCATTGTTGACGCGGGCATTGGCCGCCCTTCTCAGGCTTGCGAGGCCATGGAAATGGGAGCCGCCGCGTGCCTGGTCAATACGGCCATCGCCACGGCAAGATCGCCGCTGGAAATGGCCCGTGCTTTTGGACGCGCAGTTCGCGCGGGACGCACGGCTTATTTGGCCGGTTTGGGACGGGTTCTTTCCGGACACGGGGAAGCATCTTCACCGGAAGAGGGAAGGCTCACCGGTTTTCTCGACGACGAAAACGGATAGAAGGAAGAATGATGATGAATACTCCGGCAGAGGCCGCCTGTGATTTCTTTTTAGAGGATGGATTTTATCCTCTCCTCCGATCCTTCGACCACATTGACCTTAAAAAGAAGCTCTGCGAAAAGAACGGCGAAGACGTCCGGCAAGCCCTTGCAAAACCATTTT
This sequence comes from Syntrophobacterales bacterium, assembly GCA_031285215.1. Taxonomy (GTDB): domain Bacteria; phylum Desulfobacterota; class Syntrophia; order Syntrophales; family JAAYKM01; genus JAAYKM01. The sequence continues at coordinate 2,688 of JAITWQ010000215.1, forward strand.
TACAGAGTGAAGATTATCTAGCCCTCCTCTCCCCGGCGGCAGAGCCTTATCTTGAACTTATGGCCAGGAGGGCGCGGGACGAGACTATTCGCCACTTCGGCTTTACCATACAACTGTTTACTCCCCTTTATCTGGCCAATTACTGCACAAACCATTGTGTCTATTGCGGCTTTAATGCCACCCTTCCCATAGGGAGGCGGATGCTGACCTTTGAGGAAGTGGAGGCAGAAGCGCGGACGATCACGGCAAGCGGTTTGCGGCGGTTACTTGTTTTAACAGGAGATGCGCCCCATAAGACGGGCGTGGAATACATCATTCGCTGCCTTGACATATTAGCCGTGCATTTTCCTTCCATAGGCATTGAAATACCCGCCATGACGGCGGAGGAATACGCACGTATTGTCACGGCGGGCGCGGAAAGCATAACGATATTTCAGGAAACATATCATGAGGCCCTCTACGCTCAGCTTCATCCCGCCGGCCCCAAACGCAATTTTCCTTTCCGCCTTGATGCGCCCCAGCGAGCCGTTATGGGCGGAATACGAGCTGTTAACATCGGCGCTTTGCTCGGTTTGG
>JAITWQ010000019.1 GCA_031285215.1 Syntrophobacterales bacterium
ACCCCGAATGCAACGCGGCAGGGACGCTATTCTCGCGCCCGAAAAGATACGCTAAAGGCGAATGTTTAAAAATCTGTTGACTTATCAGACGGGGCCATGCTAGAAAGGCGGTCTTTCAGACATACTTATGGGGTTGTAGCTCAGCTGGGAGAGCGCTTGAATGGCATTCAAGAGGTCAGGAGTTCGATCCTCCTCAGCTCCACCATTTTGTCCCATAGGCGACCGGTAAAATTCGCCTATGGGAATATTTTATTCACCCATCCCCTGCGTTCATAACGGCGATACCGGTCAAATCCGGCTTTCAGCCGCCCCTCGCCTCTTCCGGCAGCGGCGGAGTATTGGTCACACAAAAACGCAAAGCTCCTGAATATAAGTCTTCGTCACACCATGAAAGGCTTGATTTTCTTTCCAACCCATACTACAAGCGACGACAGAATAATTTTCGGTGACGGCAAAACAGACGGCAAACCGCATATGGAATGGACGGCAAAACAAAAAAGAATCGCACAATTTTTACAGCATGATCTTCCCTTGGAGCAATACCCTTTCAAATCCCTCGAAGCAGGAGAGGAAATATCGGAAGAAGAAGTATTGCTCATGATCAGAGACCTTGAAGAAAAGAAAATCATCCGTAAATTCGCCGCTTTCGTCCGCCACACACAGGTCGGTTTTTCCCGTAATGCAATGGTCATATGGGCTGTTTCCGAGGAACGAAGCGACGCGGCGGGCAATCTTTTTGCCGGTTTTAAGGAAGTTACCCATTGTTATCTGCGCACGCCGCCTTTTGCCGGACGGTATAACCTGTTCACGATGATTCACCAAAAAGACATTCCTCTGGAAACAATTTTGCAAAATATGGCAAATGCCGCATCCGTCACGGATTATCTGGTACTGGAAACGACAGAGGAATTAAAAAAAACGAGCATGGAGTATTTTTAGCATGGACAGCAGCGTATCAAAACGCCTCTTTCAGGAAGCGCAGGAGGTAATTGCCGGAGGCGTCAACAGCCCCGTCAGGGCCTTCAAAGCCGTCCATTCTTTTCCCCGCTTCATAAAATCCGCCCAAGGTGCCAGAATTACCGATGCAGACGATCAGGAGTACATAGATTATGTTCTTTCCTGGGGCCCCATGATTCTTGGCCACAGCCATCCTCAGGTAGTGCAGGCCATCCAACAAGCCGCAGAAAAAGGAACCAGCTACGGAGCACCCACACAAGGGGAAACAATGATGGGACAGCTGATTAAAGAAGCCTTTCCCTCCATGGAATTGTTGAGGATGGTCAGTTCCGGGACAGAAGCGACCATGAGCGCCATTCGCCTTGCCCGCGGTTATACGGGCCGGGACTATGTTGTCAAGTTTGCAGGCGGCTACCATGGTCATGTTGATTCGCTGCTCGTAGAGCCGGGATCGGGCGCGGCAGCTCTGGGAATTCCCGGTGCTCCCGGTATCCCCTCTTCCCTGGCCGGCATGACTTTATCACTTCCCTTTAATGACCCGGAATCCTTCCAAAAGGCCATTAACCAATATGGCGACGCCATTGCCTGCGTCATTGTCGAGCCTGTTCCCGGCAATATGGGAGTTGTTCTCCCGCAGCCATCATTTTTAGAAAAAATTCGCGCCCTTACGAAAGAACACGGCATTGTCCTTATTTTTGACGAGGTCATCACCGGTTTTCGGTTAACATACGGAGGCTACCAGACATTATCGGGCATTATGCCTGACCTGACCTGTCTGGGAAAAATTATCGGCGGGGGATTGCCCGTTGGCGTCTTCGGGGGTAGAAAGGAAATTATGAACCATCTCGCCCCCAACGGCCCCGTCTATCAAGCGGGAACACTGTCCGGAAATCCTCTGGCCATGGCGGCAGGATGCGCCACTCTGGAAATTTTGCGGAATTTAAGCGAGGAATACAAAAAACTTTCGGCCATAACGGAGGATCTATGCCGTTTTATCCAGAAATCATTCACCGCCGGGGGTATTCCTGTAACCATCAACCAAATCGGTTCCATGTTTACTATTTTCTTTTCTCCAACTCAGGTTACAGATCTGTCCTCCGCGCAGAAGAGCGACAAGTCCCTTTTCATCCGCTTTTTTACGGAAATGCTGGAACAGGGAATTTACATGGCGCCGTCACCCCTTGAAGCCTCTTTCCTGTCCTTTGCCCATACGCAGGGTGACATTGACAAAACCAAGGAAAGTATTGTCAATACATTGAAAAAAATGTAATTTGGGGCATTTCTGCCGATTTTGCAAAATTCTTTCCCGGAAAAGGGAAAGTCAGCCTTGGAAAGGAAACATAATTATGATTACGGAAGAAACAGTATCCATCTCTCTGGGAAACGGAGAAACAACTTCAGGTATTCTCAACCTTCCCACAGAACTTCCCCAAAACGCCGAAGCCTTTATCATTGCCCATGGTCAGGGAAATGGCATGACCCACCCCCTTCTGGATATTTTCGCCAAAGACCTCGCCGCCGCCGGATACATAACATTACGATTTAACTTTTTATATCGGGAAAAGGGACGGGAAACTGCCGATAAAAAAGAGACTCTCTATCTTGCCTGGCAAAGCGCGGTAAGATTCATGGAACAGGAATCAGGCTTAAATCCCGGCCGCATTTTTCTCGCGGGCAAGTCTTTAGGGGCCAAAATAGCCGCTTTGATGGCGAGTGAAGGCCTCTTAAAACCGGCGGGCCTTATTTTTCTGGGATATCCCCTCCATCCCATAGATCAGATGGAAAATATTCAGGCAGAACATTTTGCCAAAATCGCGGCCCCCATGCTCTTTTTTGCCGGAACACGCGACCCTTTCTGCAGCCTTGCCGCGATAAAGACAATATTCAGCTCTATGAATTTAAACGCCTCTTCCCGATTGGAAATTGTTGACGGCGGCGATCATTCCTTTGAAGTCCCCAAAGCCTTCTATCTGCCCACGAAGGAAATTTATAAACATATGGTCAAAAAGACGTTGCAGTGGCGCAGCAAGACATTTCCCAAGGGAAAGGAAAGCAACTGACAGGACACATAGACCTGCCCCTCGTTTCCTGACGAGGGGCATACAAAGCTGAGTTTCATAAAAAAGAGCGCCCGTAAAAACGGACGCTCTTTTTATTTGTTGAGTTTTCCCGTATCCGGGGCGCTGCGCACAACGCCCCGGACAACGGCAGGATTAATAACCGTCCACTTTGATTATGCTGCCCAAAACATCATCAAGGCTCATACCGCCGACATCACTGTAGTTGATGTTATCCAAGGTTACACCGGCCTTTTCACTTCCGCCGTTCTGGACGGACAGTTTCAGTTTGCCGCCGTCATTCACAAGATGCAGCGTGTCACCGGAGGAACCAAAGACATTGCTGATATCCAGCCGGTCGCCATCCGCGTAGGAGTAATCTATAATCTTCGTATTGTTCAGACCGACGACAAAGATATCCGCACCGTCACCACCGGTCATGGTATTAGCGGCGGAATTGCCGACAAGAACATCGTCGCCTGCCGTGCCGATCAGATTTCCGGCCCCATTCGGCGTGACAAGATTATACCCGGCGTCAGTACCCAAATCCGTGAGCATCGTCTGGAGAATCTGCGCCTTTACCGCGACACTGCCGATATTCGCGTACTGATCAGCAGTCAGGGCCGAATCGGTCAAATTAACTTCCACCTGCTGTATTCCCGCGCCATAATTGACGGTAACCATCAGGGTTGTCTCGCTTAACGCCGAGAGGTCAATACTGCCGTTCTTCAGCGCCTCCAGAATATCCTTCTGTGAGATGGTATTCTGGGCCTCCTCCCCGAAGATACCCGCAAAACTCAGGCGGTCCACGCGGAGGGTAAAGTCCATGATCCTGTCGAGGTTGGCATCGTAATCCGCCTTACCCCAGGCAAAGATGTCACTGCCGCCGCCGCCGTGCATAACGTCAGCGCCGGTGCCGCCGAAAAGAATATCGTTTCCGGCCCCGCCGTGAATCGTATCATTACCGGCCCCGCCGATGAGAA
>JAITWQ010000027.1 GCA_031285215.1 Syntrophobacterales bacterium
CCCGTAGCGCCCAGACCCAGTGGTTTTAAGTGTACCGACACGCCCGACTATCTGGTGCAGGATAAAGACGGATGCCCCATTAAAGTGACAGTTAACATGAACGTTCTCTTTGATTTCGACAAAGCGGATGTTAAGTCCAAATATCATGACGAGCTGAAGAGAGTATCCGACTACATGAAGGCTTATCCTTGGGAAAAGGCCGTTCTGGAAGGTCATACGGACAGCAAGGGTACGGACGAATACAACATGAAACTTTCTCAGCGCCGCGTTGATAACATTAAAAATTATCTGGTTAACAAACTGGGTATCAGCGCTGACCGTCTGACCGCCATTGGTTATGGCGAGAGCAGACCGATTGCTACCAACGATACGGAAGAAGGCCGTCAGTTGAACCGCCGCGTTCAGGCCGTTATGGAAACATACCTCCGTAAATAAGTAGTTAGCAGTTCGCTGCATTAGCAGAAAGTTAGCAACAAAATGAAGGCCCTGTGATAAATGGCAGGGCCTTTTCTTATGGAATGATGATTTTGTGACGCCTTCAATACTATCAGATAGACTGCGTTTCAAGCCTGATTTTCACAATCTTCTGCAGGACATTGATCTTGACCTTGCTCGGCCAGCCAGAGTTTCAGAATGACGTCTGATGGTCAGATGTAAAGGCTGTTTTCGGCAATGTAGGCGCGAACCGCTTCAGTAACGAGATAGCGAATCGACTTTCCCTCCCTGATCCGAGTGCGGATATTGCTGGAAGAAATGTCCAGGGGAGACACATTGCGAAAATAAACCGCTTTATCAGCCGGTCCATAAAAGGCCTGTTCCTCTTCGTCATAGGAAAAAGAACGGGCAAAGGAAGGGGGAAGAATACCCCGCAAATCCATGGTTTCATAGGCGGGGCGGCTCATTACCACAAAATGGCACATCGTGAAAACGCGCTCCCATTCCTTCCAGGAGGTAATGGCCTGAAAGGCATCCTGACCGATAATAAAATAGAGTTCCAAATCGCTTCCGTATTGCTTACGGAGTGAAGCAAGGGTTTCCACGCTATAGGACATGACATGGGGATCCTTTTCCGCATCGGAAAAGAAGAAAAGGGGATTATCTTTAATGGCCAAGCGTACCATCTGTTCACGGTGGGCAAAAGAAGTAACTTGGGCAAAAGATTTATGGGGCGGTATATGTCCCGGAATAAAAAGAATCCGCTCCAGACCAAACAATTCCCGTATTTCCTCCGCGCTGCGGAGGTGACCGGCATGAATCGGATCAAAAGCGCCGCCCAGAATGCCCCATTTCATGAACGCAGCTGACCATTTCCATAAATGATGAATTTCGTTGTGGTTAGCTCTTCCAGTCCCATGGGCCCAAAGGCGTGGAGCTTGGTCGTACTGATGCCTATTTCCGCCCCCAACCCCAGCTCAAAACCATCGCTGAAACGGGTAGAGGCGTTAATCAACACGGTTGACGAATTTACCTCGTGAAGAAAACGCTGAGAGCGGGCGTAATCCTGCGTTACGATAGACTCCGTATGGAGGGAGCCGTATTGTCCGATATGGTCAATGGCCTGATCCATATCATCCACAATGCGAATAGCCAGGACAAGATCCAGATATTCGGCAGACCAGTCTTTTTCTGCCGCCTCTTCGACCATGGGCAGAATCTCTTTTGTCCTTGCGCATCCCTTCAGGGTAACACCTGCCTCCTGATACCTTTTCGCCATCTCCGGCAGAAAAGAAGGAGCAATATTTCGATGCACCAGCAGCGTTTCCATGGCATTACACACCGCCGGGCGCTGGGCTTTGGCGTTCATACAGATATTAAAGGCCATTTCCAAATCCGCGCTTTCATCAACATAAACATGGCAAACACCTTTATAGTGCTTGATCACGGGAATTTTTGATTGACTGACAACGGCGCGGATCAAGTCCTCGCCGCCGCGGGGAATGATCAGGTCAATATATTCTTCCAGTTGCAGCATTTCATAGACCGCTTCCCTTTCTGTTCGGGCAATGACCTGAACAGCGCCCTCATGGATTCCCTCTTTTTTCAGGCAATCCTGCAGAATCCCGGCAATGGCCAGGTTGGAATGAATAGCCTCCGATCCGCCGCGGAGAATAACCGCATTTCCTGATTTGAGGCAGAGGGCGGCGGCGTCAACGGTGACATTAGGACGGGATTCATAAATGATGCCGATTACTCCCAAGGGGATACGCATTTTACCGACAAGGAGATTATTGGGACGCCTCCACATGGATGTAACCTTGCCCACGGGATCGGGAAGCATGGCAACTTCACGCAAGCCGGCAGCCATACTGCTGATGACGGTATCTTTAAGGGTCAGACGATCTTGCATCGCCTCGGATAAACCGATGGTTCGCGCATATTCCAGATCTTTGCCATTTTCCCGAATAAGAGCTGCACCCTGTCTCTGAATCTCATCGGCCATATTAAGGAGTACGCGCTCTTTTGCCGCCGAGGAAAGGCGTGACAAAACCGTTGCCGCCTTTTTCGCCTTTTGGGCTATTTCGATGATTTCTCCTCTTACGTCCATGCTGTTGTTCCTTTCCTTTAAATATCCCTTACATGTTTGCGGCAATCGCCATAAAGAAATTATTTTACAATGGAAGAGTGCGGATGTCTATCAGATAATCCTGAGATTTCATGTCACGCTTGACGGCAATTTGCGCTACTGCGATGTCAATGCTCCGCATTCTTGAGGTCAAAGGAAAAACCCAAGACTGATATAGTAGGGAACAGTTGCCGCGAGGGCAATAAGCATGGCGATAAAATAGATGACGCCGTATTGACTGATTTCCTTCGGTTTCCAACTCTTATCTCCGGCAATGGTTTCCGCCGTCAGGGCAAAAAGGTTTTGATAACTCATGAAATAACAGTTCGCCGCCAAAACAAAGAGCAGGATAAAAACTTTGGGGTGGATGCCGTAATTTGCCGCAATCGTCGGAATTAACGGCGTGACCAGGGCCATGGTAGGGATAAAAGTAGCGATATCAAAGAAACGGATAAGGAGAAACAAAAGCAGTA
>JAITWQ010000046.1 GCA_031285215.1 Syntrophobacterales bacterium
CGGTAGCACCAAGAAACATTAAGATCATTAAACTTTACAAAGAAAAGACTCCTCTTTTTGACAAGTACAACCTCGAAGAACAAATCCGCGCGATTTATCAGGAGCGGGTTGATTTGAAATCGGGAGGATATATTGTCATTAATCCCACAGAGGCCATGGTTACGATTGACGTCAATTCCGGGCGCGGATCTCACAAGAGAAACGTTGAAGAAACCGCCTTCATTACCAATACCGACGCGGCGGAAGAAATCGCAAGGCAGCTGCGCCTTCGTGATATCGGCGGCCTGATTGTCATTGACTTCATTGATATGGCGGAGAGAAAGCATCAAATTGATGTTGAAAAAGCCTTCAAAAACTCTTTGAGCCTTGACCGTTCAAGAATTCAGCTGTCCAAGATTTCCAAATTCGGCATTTTGGAGTTGTCAAGGCAAAAAAAACAATCTACGATTCAGGAGATCAGCTACACAACATGCCCCTTCTGCGAAGGAAGCGGCGTCCGACCTTCTCTGGAATATATTGCTCTCAGCGCCTTTCGCAAGTTGGAATCCCAGGCAGTCAAGGACATTGCCGCAGAATTGAATGTTTCCTTGCCCCACGAAGTGGCAAATTATCTCCTCAATCAGAAGCGCAAAGAACTCCTGAGTCTGGAAAACGATTATAATCTCGCCATCCACATATCAAGCAACCCCAATATAAGCTGGTCTGATATGTCAATTTCCATTGTGAGGCGTGACCAGGGAACCGGTTCAAATATTTCGGAAATAAAACTATCGGAAAAGACCACGAAGGGAAACGGCAGGAGCCGCTCCAGATCTTCCCGAAAAAAACCAAAGGAATCCCTTCCTCCGGAAAATACAGATTTGCCAACACCCCCAATTGCTGACTCAGATGAAGAGCGCACCGCCGCCACCGCAAACGTAAGTACGGATATTCCGGAAAAACGTGAGAGCAGACTTGCCGAAGATGGAGAAGGTTTAGAAATCATCGTTTCAAAAGATGGTGAAGGTGAAACTAAAGTTGAAACCGCTTCCGACGAGGGTAAAGCAAAACCAGTCAGGAAAAGAAGCCGGCGGCCCTACCAGCGGAGGAAGAAAAAACCCGCAGAGCAGACAAACGGCGGAGAAGTTCCGCAAACAGGCGAACAAGATGGCTGACGGCTGATGGAACGCCGCAGGCAGTAACCTTGACGCTCCCTCCTTTGCAAACCGAAGAAAACGGCGTGATAATTCCCAAACAGGAGTATTATTGACCGTCTTTGGTCACAAGTGTTATCCCTTCTGCAACAGGCTGCGGGAACGCACGCACGCCGCTTCCACGGCCTTTATCAGGGACGCGCGAAAGTTCCCCTCCTCCAGGGCTTTTATTCCCGCAATGGTGGCTCCTCCGGGAGAGGCGATCATATCCTTGAGAGCGGCGGGATGGGCCTCACCTTGCAAACAAAGACTTGCCGCCCCCAGTATGGTTTGCGCGGCCAGTTTTTGCGATGCCGCCCGGGGAAGTCCCATAAGCACTCCCGCATCGGCGAGGGCTTCAATCATGATGAAACCATAGGCCGGCCCGCACCCGCTTAATCCAGTCACCGCATCCATTAAATCCTCCGGGACCACGACAGATAGCCCAATGGCATCAGACAAATCAAGAACAGCCGCAATATCAGCATCCGTTGCATGTTCTCCCTTTGATAAAGCCGTTGCTCCGCAGCCAATCAGGGCCGGCATATTAGGCATCATGCGGATAACGCGGGCTTTTCCCTCCAAAGCGGACTCAATAAAAGCTGTCGTAACGCCTGCGGCAATAGAAACAACCAGAATAGATTCCTTGAAAAACGGTTTTATTTCTGCCAGAAGGCATCCCATATCCTGAGGTTTAACACCTAAAATGACAATTTCCGCCTCCGCTAAAATATGCGGAATATCTTCCGCGATGTTTATCCCGTAAGCTTTTTTTAAGTCACCCATCCGCGCGGAAACTTTATCAAAAATGGTAACGGCATCCGGCAAAACTTTTTTTTGCGCCAGAATCCCTCCCAAAAGTCCTTCTCCCATTTTTCCCGCACCGATAAGGGCAATTTTTTTATGGTGGCTCATGAAAGCATCTCCTTTTTATTTTTCTCAAAACGTGTACAAACTCCGATATTTTCCTCACCATGTCAATCACGAAATCACATCTATAACATGTTGATTTAAAAACAAATCCATGATACCCAATCTCATCCTTAAAGAATTATCCTGTCATGCGTTGGCGCAGAAGGAGGAAGACTTATGTTTGTGCTGGGAAATATGGTTGCCGCACTGGCTACCATCTTACATTACAGCCTTACCGTTTATATGTGGATCGTCATTATCCGCTGCCTTCTTTCCTGGGTTAATCCCGATCCTTACAACCCCATCGTCGTCTTTTTGTATCGCATTACAGATCCTGTCCTGTCCTTTGTCCGGCGGAAATTACCTTTCACCGCCGTGGGCGCTTTTGATTTATCTCCCATTGTTGTTGTTCTGTCCATATGGTTTTTAAATTTGTTTTTATACAGAACCCTGACAGACATTAGCATCCGCCTGCATTGACGCCAGACAGTATTCCGCACAATGCTCTTCTCCTGCGTGAAACGGCGCAGGGAATTATTTTTTCCGTACAGGTTGTGCCGCGATCTTCTCAAAATGCACTGGTGGGCGTTGTCAATGGCGTTCTTAAAATGAAAGTCACCGCTCCTCCCGTAGAGGGAAAGGCCAACGATGAATGTCTGAACCTTCTCTCCGCTTCCTTAAACATCTCTAAAAACCGTTTGTCGATTATTGCGGGGAAACAGTCACGAAAAAAAACGATTCTCCTGGCGGGCGTGGAGAAAAAAGATTGGAAACAGGCCATTGCCCGCCATTTTCACCCGTTGGTTGTTGCGCCGGCTGATTAAAATCATTGACTTCATCTTTTCAAAATGATAGGTAAACAACCCTTAAATAGCGGAGCAATAAGGATACGTATGCTGGATATCAAGTTCATTCGGCAAAACACAGATTTTGTTCGTCAGAAGCTCTATACAAGAGGCCAAACGCTGAATCTGGATGGATTTATCCGTCTGGATGAAAAAAGGCGGAATATCCTCCAGGAAGTAGAAACGCTGCGAAACGAACGTAACAGCGTATCAAAGCAAGTCGGAGAGCGTAAAAAGAAAAAAGAAGACGCGACAGAACTTATTGCACAGATGGGTGGTGTGTCCTCCCGCATAAAAGAACTGGATGAGGAGCTGGCAGAAACGGAAGAAGAACTGGACCGTTTGGCCATGCTGATCCCCAACATACCCCACGAATCCGTTGTTTTCGGAAAAACGTCGGATGATAATCACCTGATACGGACATGGGGGGAAAAAAGGGTTTTCTCCTTCCCGCCAAAACCGCATTGGGAAATCGGAGAACAGTTAGGTATTCTTGATTTTGCGCGAGGCGCAAAGATAACAGGCGCCCGGTTTACCGTCTATCGAGGCGCAGGGGCTCTTTTAGAACGAGCGGTTGCTAATTTCATGCTTGACCTCCATACACGTGAGCATGGTTATACGGAAATATTACCGCCATTTCTTGTTAACAGAGAAAGTATGACCGGCACGGGCCAGCTGCCCAAGTTTGCAGAAGACTCGTTCCGCATCGGCATTGATGATAATACCGATTACTTTCTCATTCCCACAGCAGAGGTACCGGTAACAAATCTTCATCGGGCTGAAATTCTGGATGAAAAGGATTTACCGATCTATTATGTTGCCCATACCCCTTGTTTTCGTGCGGAAGCGGGATCTTATGGGAAAGATACACGGGGTTTGATTCGCCAGCACCAGTTTAACAAGGTGGAACTGGTTAAGTTTTCCACTCCCGAAAATTCATACGGGGAACTGGAAAAATTGACGATAAACGCGGAGGAAGTGTTGAAGCGTTTGTGTATTCCCTTCCAGACCGTCAGTCTTTGTTCCGCCGATCTTGGGTTTTCCGCAGCTAAAACCTATGATTTGGAGGCTTGGATGCCGGGGCAGGAAACGCATCGGGAGATATCATCCTGCAGTAATTTTGAAGATTTTCAGGCGCGGCGTGCTTCTATCCGTTTTCGGCGGGAAGAAAATGGACGCATTGAATTCGTCCATACACTCAATGGTTCCGGACTGGCTGTCGGCAGAACCGTGGTGGCCATATTGGAGAATTATCAGGAAGAAGATGGTTCTGTAGTTGTTCCAGACGCTCTTAAGCCGTATCTGCACGGTTTGGAGCGTATTACATAATTAAAGATGGAGGGATGGCCGAGTGGTCTATGGCGGCGGTCTTGAAAACCGTTGACCGAAAGGTTCGCGGGTTCGAATCCTGCTCCCTCCGCCATTTATTGCTCTGTAAAATAACCTCAAGGAGAGATGGCTGAGTGGTCGAAAGCGATCGCCTGCTAAGCGATTGTATGCCCTAAAAGGTGTACCGCGGGTTCAAATCCCGCTCTCTCCGCCACTTTATTGTACGCGCCCATGGCTCAGCTGGATAGAGCGCCAGACTACGAATCTGGATGTCGTAGGTTCGAATCCTACTGGGCGCGCCAATTCCCCCGCATTATTCCTTCCAAATCTGCCCCTGTAAACAAAAAGCAGGATAATTTCCCCGAAGCCTGTTTGCTCAACCAGAAAAGGAAGACTTCATAACCCTATAACCCCTTCCACGAGCGGAACAGGCAGATTTATTTTTTACGCTGGAAAAATCATAACAAAATGATTTTTGGCAATTTGTACGAGTTGCGTTGTTTTTTTTAAATTCTCGTGTTATCATATGTATTATTTTTGTTTTTTGTAAGACCTCCTTTATGCCATGCTTCTCGTGGAATAAGTGGTGTTTGAAACGGAGCGTACCATGGTTCATAATCATTTTAAATTTCTCCGGCGCGATTATTTTCCTGTATCAGCACAAATCAACAGTTCATAATATCCGCAATTAACCGCAATAATTATCTGGAGAAAATATCACTTATAAGATTACCCAAAGGGAGGAAAGGAAATGGAGGCTGTGGAAAACAAATTAGCCGAAAACCAGATAAAATCTTCTTTAACGCGGGAAGGGAAATATCTCACATTCAGCCTTTCCGGCGAAGAGTACGGCATCGGCATCAGGAAGGTACGCGAGATTATCGGCATGATGACCGTGACCCATGTTCCTCAAACGCCATATTATATCAAAGGAGTTATCAATCTGCGCGGCAAGGTTATTCCCATTGTTGACCTTCGCCTCAAATTCGGCATGGAGGCCATGGATTACACGGAACGCACCTGTATCATTGTTGTGGAAATTCTCGAAGAGGGAAAAACAATCGCCATGGGACTTGTGGTGGATTCCGTATCTGAAGTTGTCAGTATCCGCGAAGGAGACGTTGATGATACTCCGGCCTTTGGCAACGCCATTGATACAAATTACATTCTGGGCATGGCAAAAACCGGAGGGGGCGTAAAAATTCTGCTTGACATTGACCGCGTCTTCGCCAGCGAAGAAATAGCTGACTTAAACAAAACGATGGGATAAAAAAATCCCGCCAGAGATAAACATCCAGGAAACAGAAAGGAGCATATTTTATGAATTCTCTATCAATCGCTAAAAAGCTGTCTATTGCTTTTGGAATCATGCTGATACTGATATTTGTTGTCGCTTTTTTCGGACAAAACCGAATAGGAGTGATGAATGGTGAGGTAGCTTCCATGGAACTGCAAATTTCGCAGCTGGAAATGACGGCAGACATCAATCTCGCATATGCCGGCGTTGCTAAAGCAACTCGTGATATATGCAGTATAAAAGATGAAAAGCAAACCGCTCAGTTGTACGAAGATTTTCGCGTCAACGCCAAAATGATACTTGACACAATGGATCAACTGGAAAAAACAATAGTATCCGCCAAAATGAAAGAGGGGTTTGCCACCCTGAAAAGCAGACTGGAAGGAATGAGACCGGCATACGATCAAGCTGTAGAGCTTGGCAGAGTCAACAGAGATGACGAAGGAATGGAACTCATTACGCAGAAACTGCCACCTGAGGAATTGCAATTCAAAACCGCCATAGATAATTGGATTGATCTGGTAAAGGAAGAGGCCGCCGCAAAACTAAAGGATTCCCATGAGATATCCGCCACGGCGCGCCTTGTTTTAATCGTTAGCGGAGCGATAGCCATTATTCTGGGTATTCTGATTGCGATTCTGATCATTCGCGCCATTACAAAGCCTGTTAACGCTGTTATTGACGGATTAAAAACAGCTTCCGATCATGTGGACTCCGCAGCGACAGAATTATCAGCTTCCAGCCAGCAAATTGCCGAAGGCGCCTCGGAACAGGCGGCATCCCTTGAAGAAGCTTCGGCCTCCATGGAAGAAATGTCCTCCATGACCAAGCAAAACGCGGAAAATGCTCATTTGGCTAACGACATGATGATAAAAGAAGCAGGGCCCCAATTCGGCTTGATGACCGAACGCATGAACACGATGACTCAGGCCATGGAGGCATCAGTCAATGCCAGCAAGGAAACAGCAAAGGTCATCAAGACCATTGACGAAATTGCCTTCCAGACCAATCTGTTGGCCCTAAATGCGGCCGTAGAAGCCGCCCGTGCCGGTGAAGCGGGGGCGGGATTTGCCGTTGTCGCCGACGAAGTACGAAGTTTGGCCATGCGCTCCACAGAGGCAGCTAAAAATACTCAGGATCTCATCTCAAATTCAACAACGCGCATTACTGAGGCGACG
>JAITWQ010000052.1 GCA_031285215.1 Syntrophobacterales bacterium
GCAGGCGAAAGGAAACAAACCTGTACCCGGATAAACGCCCGCAGATCAAATGACCCATCTCATGTAAAATGACGGACAAAACAAAGGCGGCGAACAAACTGATAAGACACGCCGCAAGTACGGCTATTTTATGCAAGTCCATAATTATTTATCACTTTTGTTTCCCGTTTGAATTTGGCGCTGCCTTTCCAGGAGAGTATTATCTGCGGTCAGACAAAAGCAATTACGGGCTTGAGCCGCAATATCCTGAAAAGAAAGAGATTCTGAAACGAGTTCAGAGTGACGGCTGCAATATAAACCGGTTTGCAGCCGGCGTACAAGGCGGATATTAGCCCCTGCTATTTAACTCCGCCTCTGATGGTCTGAGATAAGCGGGAATGATACTAAGGGGATTATGACTTCCCGTTTTCTGAAATATCTCCCAGCCGATTTGTCCCACAACAGACGGGCGGCAGATATGGAAACTCCGGGGAGCAAAACGGGCTTTTCCGGGCAGCAAACGCGCCAGTTCATCCTGTTTAGCCCGCGCCCCTTCACCGACCAGTAAAACAGGTTCCTGAACATGGGATGGCAAAGATTGCAGTTTCATGATCTGATCGGGCAGGAGGCAGGAAAATCCCGAATCAGCCCGGTACCGGTACAAGGCGGTATAAATATCTCCCATGGGGCCGTTTAAAACGGGGCAAATCAGCATATCTTCTCCGCAGACGTTATGGGCCAGGGCCTCCAGGACAGAAACGCCGATGAGGGGCTTGTCATGGCAGAGGACGAACCCCTTCATGGTACTCAAACCAATGCGAATCCCCGTAAATGATCCCGGGCCTGTGGTGACAACAAAAAGATCAATGGCCTCCAGCTCCCACGCCAATGATTGCAGCGCCCTGTCCAGTTCGGGCAATAAAACGGACGAATGATCCTTTCCCGTGTTAAGGTGGATTTCGTATAAAACCGCCTCTTCCGTCATAACGGCCAAACCGATTGTTTTACTCGACGTATCCAGAGCCAAAATATTCATGGGGCAAATTCCCTTTCCTTATTCTTTAAACAGAAATCCCGGAAAGATTCTGTCAATATCATTCCAACACACAAAAACCATCAGTAAGATAAGCAGCGCCAGTCCCGCCTTGTAAGCATATTCCTGAAATTTGACGGGAACAGGGCTTCCCTTGCAAAGTTCAATAAAGAAGAAGAGGAGATGCCCCCCGTCGAGGACGGGAATGGGGAAAAGATTGATAATGGCCAGACTGATACTGATAACGGCCATCAACAGGAGAAAGGGAATCACCCCGCCCTTGTTGGCGACCTGACCCGTCATCTGAAAAATGGAAATAGGGCCGCTTAAATTTTGCCGCGGGGAAATCTTTCCCACGATCATTTTACCAAGCCCCACCACCGTCATCTTGGAGAAGTAAGCGGTGTCCTTCGTCGCCTTCCATAAGGCCATGAAGGGATTGAACCTCAATATCACTTCCTCAAAGTTTTCGGAAATTCCCACACCAATCACATATCTGTCTATTTCTTCGCCAAAAAGGTTTTGCCCCTTATCAGGAACAGGGGTAACCATGGCAAAGTAACGGACGTCATCTCTTTTGAATTCAACTCTCAGAACAGATCCGCCGCTGCCTCCAATATATTTGGTCATATCATCCCATGTTTTAACATTTTGACCGTTAATATTGGTGATCACATCGTTTTCCATAAGCCCGGCTTTAAAAGCGGGAGATTCTTCCACGACTTTTCCGATTTTCGCGGCTAAAGCGGGATATCCGTACATATAAACGAAGGCCAAAACGACAATCGCCCAGAAAAAATTGAACAGAGGGCCGGCGGCGACAATCGCTATGCGGCGCAGCACGGATTGACGGTGAAAAGACCGGGGTTTGTCTTCTTCCGGAACTTCTTTTTCCTCCTCCTCGGACATACCCAAAAGATTGACATATCCGCCCAGGGGAACGAGGGAGAGGCGGTATTCCGTTTCTCCCCATGTTTTTCCGAACAGACGGGGGCCAAAACCCAGAGAAAATCTTAAAACTTTCACTTTAAAATATTTAGCCGCGAGAAAGTGTCCCAATTCATGCACAAAAATCAGGACGCCTAAAAGTATGGTAATGGATAAAATGCTTATGACAATGGACAATGATCAATCCTTTCTGTTATTAATGTTTCCGCCCGTTCCCGTGCCCAGCAATCGGCCTGAAGAATATCGTCCAGGGCAGGCTCCGGCAAAACTGTATGAGCCTGCATTACCTCCCCGACCAAGGGGATAATGCCGCCAAAACAAATACGCTTATCTAAAAAAGCCTCCACCGCCCGCTCGTTGGCTCCATTCATCACTGCGGGCAACGTTCCCCCTGCCCTTCCCGCACGATACGCCAGAGAAACTGCGGGAAAGCGCTCATGATCAACAGGAAAAAATTCCAGCCCGCCTGAGCCGGTCAGATCAAGGCGGGTATCTGCCGGCACGTTTATCCGCCGGGGATAGGAGAGAGCGTAGGCAATGGAAATTTTCATGTCCGCCGCGCCCAATTGCGCCATGACAGAACCGTCACGATATTCGACCAATGAATGAACAATACTCTGGGGGTGAATATAAACGTCAATCTTATCTAAATCCAGTTGAAATAACCATTTTGCTTCGATAATTTCCAGTCCTTTATTCATCATCGTAGCCGAATCAATCGTCACTTTCCTGCCCATCTTCCAGCGGGGATGTTTGAGGGCGTCTTCCGGCGTCATGTATTTCATGGCGTCCCAGCTCATAGTCCGAAAAGGCCCGCCCGATGCGGTCAGAATAATGCGCCGCACATCTTTTTTCCTGTTTCCCTTGAGACATTGATAAATGGCGCTGTGTTCGCTGTCTATGGGGAAGAGTCTGACCTTTTTCTCCCGGCAGAGTTTGGTTACCAAGCTGCCTGCCATGACAAGAATTTCCTTGTTGGCCAGGGCTATATTCTTGCCGCTTTCAATCGCCCTGATGGTAGGCAAAAGCCCCAAAGCACCCACCATGGCCGATACGACAAGATGAGTCTCCGGCAAGGTGGCGGCATGAATGGCCCCTTCCTGACCGTAAACAATATCAACATCGGTGGTAAAATCAAGGAGCTGCCCTAACTCTGCGGCCCGTTCCGCTGTGGCCACGGAAACCACGGCAGGACAAAATTCGGCAATCTGCTCCCGAAGCAAGGCCATATTATGTCCGGCGCTTAAACCGGAAACACGAAACTTATCGCGGTGATGGCGTATCACCGCCAGCGTGTTGGCGCCAATGGAGCCGGTTGAACCAAGAATGGAAACGTTTTTCATTTATATTTTGTTATCTCCAAATCCTTGTTTTTTCTGCTTGGCAAGAATCTTTGCTCCGTGCAATATCACGATTCCCACCTTCTTTTCAATACCCCGGCCAAAGTGGTCATAGGTAAAGGTGACTGCCTTTTCACCGCTTGGTTTGTCCATCCTGATTAGGCGGTTCATGCCTTGAGCCAGTTTTGTGTGGAATCAGTCAATGATGCTCCTTGGGTGCGGTTACCAATTTGTGCCATTTCTTTGAGGGAAGATTTGTTACTGGATTATGTTGCCCAGAATGTAATTTTTCGTAAATATATATCATTTGCTTAAGATCAACAGATTGTTCTTTTGTCGAGTTATACATCGTGAGAGCCGTTTCAAATTCAGCGTCGGCCATATCATTTTTTCCGTCATTTTTGTATAAAAAACCAAGTCGCAGATGAAGAAAAGATTTATCAATAATAATTGCATTCTTTCCAGTAAAAACCTCACCTGTACCAGAAATTATATCAAGAACATGTATTTTATGCTTTATAACGCTCTCCATAAGATCGCTAAAGTTTCTCGTCTTATTGAGCTCACGAAGATGATTCCTCTCGGCAAT
>JAITWQ010000056.1 GCA_031285215.1 Syntrophobacterales bacterium
CTTGAAGACGACGTGCGGATTGAATGGCATTTGCCGGTCGAACAGAGCCCTGCAGATCATGTCGGCGGCAAGCGTCCACGTCTGCTCGACCATTTCGACGTTCTCGCCGGAACGAGCGAGGTCCGCCCAGATGTCCATCTTGGAGCGGATCGCCGTCAGGAAGTATGGGATGTATTCCGCGAACATGTCGGGATGGAAGGCCGGCTGCTGCGGCATCCGGATCTATATAAGAAAAATCGTTAATCTGCTCCAGACGGATGTCCTCATAGACAGCCTTTTTATCATCGCGGAAGCGCACGAAGATGGGAAAAACGACACTGATGCCGTGTACCTGTCCTTTGTGTATGTAAGCATTGTTCTGAATACTAAGCACGGCATTGTCAATGAAACCGGTGGAGGTATCAAAGAGGACATCATTAATCATCAGCTCAATGACAATTTCCGGCTTGATCATGTGGAAAGCCACATGGTTTGAGTCTGTTTCAATATACTGAGAATCCATAATAAGTGGTTCCAGGCGTGTAAGCAGCTCCGTTCTGGCTTCGACGCTGAACCCGTTGCCGGTTTTACCGATAATCTGGTATTCGTCCGGACGCGGCATCATGGCCAGCAACAGTGACCGTACCTGTCCTTTGGCCTCACCCGTTCCTTCTGAAAAGCCCACAATGGCCGTATCAATGGTGTAGCGGGGTTTGACCTTATAGATCAGGGGAAGTTCGGTGCGTACCACAAGCCCTTCCGCGCCGCCTTTCTCGACCCATTCGGAATATGTTTCTTTGAGGTGGGCTTTGTTTTGGCATTTTCTGTACTCCACGGGAGAGCACAGTTTGGTCTGGCCGAAAATATCGGTGATTTTAGCATGGGTTTCGCTGTAAGAGTTGGCCCGGAAGGGTGCGTTGTTCAGTTCGAGGATGTCAAATACCGCCAGCCGCAGGGAAGAGGTCTTGGCCGGGTCCGCAAGGGCGGTGAGTACATGGAATACCCGGGTGCGTCCGTCCGTTTCTTCGGCAAACAACTCTGCCGGGATGACCGCTTGGGTAATACCGGCGGCGTTCAGGGCAACTTTCGCGTCTTCCGCGCAGGGAAGGCCGGTGCGGACCCGGCCGGATCTGTTGATCAGGGCTGCTTGGTCTCCGTCAAGGAACAGAACGTTCATTTCACCGTCGTACTTGCGGGTCGCGTAAAATTCCGTGCCGCCCAGACGGGAATCTATTTGGTCGCTGCTCACGTTGATATAGTTTTTACAGACTTCTTTTTTGTATTGGATGGCTTTCTGGGCGCTGGCCTGATCCACGGCGTCGGCGCTGCCTTCAAAATATCCGTGGATTGCCGTCATTTTGCTGTGATCAATGATCATGCCTGTACCCCCTTCACTTCCATATTGGTCAGATGCAGAATGAGACAGTAGGCGTCGCCGCTGATTCTGCCTTCCAGAAAGCCGCGGTAGGGTTCTCCGCCTTGGGTGAGAATGAGGGGATCGCTGCCTTTTTTGCCGCCGCCGATAAACATCAGGGAGTCGGACTCGTGCAGGTTTTTGGCCATATCGTACAAAAAATCATAAGTCAGCCCGCTGATGTGCTTGATTTGCAGCTTATGTTGGAACACGAACTTGCGGATGGTGGCGCTTTTGGGAAATTTCTGGCCGGTCCACTGGACAATGGATTCACCGGTGACGTTCGACATGACTTTGGCAAGATCACGGCGCTCTTTTTCCCGGCCAAGGGGGTCTTTGATGATCTGGGTCATATTGACCCGGTAAGCGATTTTATTGTCTTGGTCAAGGTACAGCTTCTGCGTGCCGGTAATTTTTTTGCCGATCAATTCCATGTCAATTTCTGGATCGCCTTCAAGGATAGCATGGCCCATTTCGGTCAGATCGGCGTAGTTTTTGCTCAAGGTTTCAAAGGCCAGAGCAACGTTTTGCTTGAGAACTTTGATATTAACATATTCTTCACCATTTTCCAGAACGCGCCGGATGTTGGAGGGCTTTCTGACGGCTTCCATGCAGACTTGGGCGTCCCGTTTTTTTTCATTGGTTATGTTGATGGTTCTCATTTTATTATCACCCTTTTTGATTACCGCAGACGTTAAATGTCTTACCCGCTTGTGCCTGGTTTCTATAACATGCTGAAATCAATGTCGTCGCTGTCTTCCTCGTCTTCCGATTCGCTGTCATCGGCGACGGCCAGTTCGTTCAGGCCGATGTATTCAAACTTATTGGGAACGCCGGTGAACAGGAAAAGTTCTTTCGTTCCGTCAATTTCCGCTGTCAGCAAAAATCCGGGCGAAGGTTCGAAGCTGTCCCGATAGCAGTAGTCGAAAGTATAGATGTCGTTGCCGATGGCGGCAATGAAATCATCGCCGGCGTCTTTAAGGTGATAAAAGGCGGTGATGGAACAATCAAGGAGATCTTCCGCCGTGGCTGTTCTGGTCAGCGAATTTACGGCGTTGTAGGATGAGGGCATCATTGCCGCGCTGCTGCCATCGGCGGAGATTGTTTTCAACCGGCTGCGCTCCACCCATTTCCCCGTATCTGACACCATGCCCAGGCCAATGCCGCCCCTGGGAATGATAATCGTGCCGGAAGCATCGGTAGATACCAGAATACATTCATTGCCGTCATCGTCAAAGGCGTGGATTTCGCTCCAGCCGTAGAGTTTTTTCCGGTCTATTTTCACAGGCTCAACGGAGTAATCTTTGCCGTTGAGCGCAAATGTCAATTCCCTTGCCATGCCCTTGTCCTTTCACTTTTACGTGTAAATCTGATGCGTCCTGAATCATTGTTTCTGGCGCTTTCCCGCGATGAATGCAAACAAAAATAGTCCCAGACTGCCTGCCAAATAACAAATAATATCTCTCATATCAAATGTTGTGCCCAAAATAATTCCTGCCATCTTCACATCACTCAATCCAAGGCGTCCGACAAAATTAAAATACTGCCCAATTTCAATCAAAACAGCAAAAATGAAGACGTACAACGGTAAGAATTTAAATTCATTTCTCACAAATGTCTTGATAAAACAATAGATAAGTACCACGACCAAAACATCGCCCATGTATTCTCTTACGAAACCGTTTTTTATAAATACGGCTATTATTATTTCCATAATGAGAACAATGGTAAAGGCAAAAAGGAATTTAAAGTTAACACCGATCTTCACCATTAGTCAGACCTCCGGCGGGCAAATGAAAACCCCGGAAGGGAAGTCCTTCCGGGGTTGATGAAACAGGGATAA
>JAITWQ010000057.1 GCA_031285215.1 Syntrophobacterales bacterium
TAAATGTCTGCGGCTCATCAAAATGATAAAACTGGGTTGTCCACATTTGGTTCTGTCCCACTTCTGTGGTAACAATCGCCTTACCTTGGGTAATTTTGTAAAGCGTTTCAATGACATACTGCGGTTTTATGACCTTGTCTCCCTGTTCGTACACCAATGGTTCCTGATGTTTCCACTCGGCAATCTGTTGCAGCCAGCCTTTTCTTTCCCCTTGATTGATGGTGAAATGTTTATTCTCAATAACCTGGTTTAATTGAGCAAGAGCGCGTTTTGCGTCACTGACGAAGGCCAAATCAACAGCGATATTCTTCTCTATGGTTGACTCGTCCACATCAACATGAATGATCTTGGCACCTTTGGCAAAGCTGTCCACCGTACTCGTAACCCGGTCGTCACAGCGAGCGCCAATAATAATTAACAGATCCGTTTCGCAGATGGATTTATTGGCATAATACGTTCCGTGCATTCCCGCCATTCCCAGCCATAGAGGATCCGTGCCGGGAAAAGCGCCCAGTCCCATCATGGTGCCCGTTACAGGAATTTGTAATTTACGGGCTAAGGCGGCCAGTTCCGCAGAAGCGCCTCCCAGGATAATTCCTCCCCCCACCATGAGAACGGGACGTTTTGCCCTGTCTATCATGTCCAGAATTTTTTCATAAATCTCCGGGGCAGGTTCATAGGAAACATCCATCTTTCTGCGTTTGGGTTCTTCCATAAGCATTTCCGCTTCTGACGCCATGATATTCTTGGGCAGATCAACAAGAACGGGACCCGGGCGTCCGGAACGGGCGATCCAGAATGC
Organism: Syntrophobacterales bacterium; assembly: GCA_031285215.1. Lineage (GTDB taxonomy): Bacteria > Desulfobacterota > Syntrophia > Syntrophales > JAAYKM01 > JAAYKM01. The sequence goes on from JAITWQ010000057.1 coordinate 803, forward strand.
TTTCCGCACAACCTTTTCCAAGGATTCAACATCGCGGACAAGAAAGTTGTGTTTCGTACATGGTCTTGTGATACCTGTAATATCACATTCCTGAAAGGCATCGTTGCCAATCAAAGCCGTAGAAACCTGGCCCGTAAAGACAACAATGGGAATGGAATCCATATTGGCAGTTGCTATGCCTGTTACGGTATTGGTTGCTCCGGGACCGGAGGTAACCAGACAAACACCTACACGTCCCGATGCCCGGGCATATCCATCAGCGGCATGTACAGCGCCCTGTTCATGGCGCACAAGAATATGCCGCATATTGGTTCTGTATAATTCGTCATAAATATCAAGAACCGCCCCGCCGGGATAGCCAAAGATAGTATCCACGCCTTCCTGTTCCAGCACCTTGAAAAGGATCTGCGTTCCTTTCAATTTCATTTTTTGACCTCCTTATGATTAGGTCTGGAGCTTCCTCCATGAATCCCCATAACAGAGAAAGCCGCTAATAAAACAGTAGCGGCTTTTTCCATAAAAAAACCGCAGCGCTTGGAGGGGGCTGCGGCTTGGTTTTTTCTGTGTTACGAGAGATACCGAGCAACAGTCCCCCTGGGTACGGTGACCAGAGTTACTGCAAAGAATACCTCGGATATTCGAATGTCACATTGCCTTTTGTTCATGATTTCTCCAATAAAAACATCAAACTCTTCTGCTCCATATGACAGTAAAAAAGAATTGTCAACTTTTTTTCACCGCACAAAGCCTAAAAGCCAAGCAGCAGTTCTATTTCATCCTCTTCTTCTGACGTGGAATCAGCGTACGTCATTATATCTGCGTCCCTTGTGCCTTCTAAAAAGATTTCTCGGGTCGTTTGTCCCGCGACGGCTTCATCCGTAAAAAGCCCGGTAAGGGAATCTATATTGCGAAAAACAATGCCCTCTGGAACAGGGAATGGTCTGCTTGGGGAATCAGCAAGGAATTTGCTCATAAAATACAACCAGATAGGCGCTGCAGCGCGTCCTCCTACCTCTTCCCGCCGCAGTGTTGTTTCCCTATCAAACCCTACCCAGACGCCCGTAACATAAGATGGCGTATAGCCGATGAACCAGGCATCGCGATAATCATTAGTTGTTCCCGTTTTGCCCGCGACAGGGCGGCCAATGCTTTTCACGCGCGTTCCTGTTCCCCGCGACACGGCATCCTGTAATACATGGGTGGTTAAGAAGGCGATTTTAGGATCAATCACCTGTTCTTCAACTATCTTGGCCTGTTCAAAGACATGTCCCGTCCTGTCCACAATTTTCTTAATGAAATAAGGAGAAACCCGCTTCCCGCTGTTTGCCAAAACACCATAAGCGCGAACCATTTCCTGAAGCGTGACGCCTGCGGAACCCAAAGCGATGCTGAGGTTTCGGTCAAGGGGAGAGGTTATCCCCATATTGGTTGTGTAAGATACGGCATAATCAACGCCAATGCGATCAAGCAGCTTAACCGTAACTACATTGCGCGAATAGACCAAAGCTTCCCGCAGCGGGATAATGCCAACGAACTTGCCGTCGGCATTCTTTGGCCGCCAGAAACCGCCTTTCTGTGAACGGTCCGGATAGGCGACAGGAGAATCTTCAAAGCGCGTCGCCGGCGCCATTCCCTTATCAAAGGCCGCCGTGTAGATAAAGGGTTTAAAGGCGGAACCAGGCTGCCGCACCGATTGGGTGGCGCGATTAAATTCACTTTTCTTGAAATCGCGTCCGCCCACCATGGCCCGGATAGCTCCTGTGCGCGCATCCATGCACAAAAGCGCCGCCTGGGGAAGTTCCTTATATTTCCCCCGTTCTTCAATTTCTTTTAGTCCTCGTTCCACGGCTTGATTGGCGTTGATTTGGGCGGAGATATCCAGTGTCGTATAGATTTTCAGCCCTTCCTTGTACAGGACATTGCTGCCATACTTACTCTGAACATAGCGCCTGACATGCTCAATAAAATAGGGGGCTATCTTTTCTTTGGGGCGGACAGAACGAAACTGCAAGGCCGTATCCCAGGCTTCCTGTTTTTGCGCCGGCGTAATATAGCCGTCCTCAACCATGCGGGACAGCACATAGTTCTGCCGTTCTCGGGATCTTTCAAACCGCAGCAGAGGAGAATAATTCGTCGGGCTTTTAGGCAAAGCGGCCAGCATTGAAGCTTCCGCTAAAGTCAAATGGCGGGCGCTTTTACCGAAGTAACCTTCCGAAGCAGCCTCAATGCCATACGTTCCATGCCCCATATAAATATAATTCAAATATAAATTGAGAATCTCCTCCTTGGTGAGATAAAGGTCTATTTTATAGGCGAGTACCGCCTCCCTGGCTTTGCGGGCATAGCTTTTTTCGGGGGAAAGATAGAGGGATTTGGCCACCTGCTGCGTAATGGTGCTGCCACCCTGAACAATCTTTCCGGCGGCCATATTTTTATAAAAGGCGCGGATAATACTGGCAAAATCAAGGCCCTTGTGATGAAAAAACCTGGCGTCTTCTGCCGAGACGAAGGCCAAAACCACATGGCGGGGTACATCGGCGATATTGATAATTTTGCGATCCTCCAGAAAAAACTCATCAATCAGTTCATCGTTATCGCTGTAAACCTGGGTGGCAATACTGGGGCGGAAATCCCTCAAAGCGGCAATACTTGGCAGTTCCTGTAAAAGAACATAGTAGATGACGCTGCTGCCGATTAAAACCAGAAAGATAAAAACAAAAAAGGAGATCAGGCAAAAGCGAAAAAGCCGCGCCTTCCAACTGGTTTTCTTTCGTGTTTTTTTTGCTGACTTCTTTCTAATCCCCACGGGTTTCCTCCTCCTCCGGTTCGGTCGGTTTATCCTTTTTGCGGTCGGCAATTTTTGCAAGGAAAATGCTGATTTCATACAAAATCATTAAAGGTCCGGCCATAATAATTTGGCTCAGGGCATCAGGCGATGGAGTTAAAAGGGCTGCCGCAATGAAGATGAGAAGAATCGCATAACGTCTATGGCGGCGGAGCATGGTTGCATTCACGATGCCGACTTTAGCTAAAAAGTAGATGAACACGGGCAGCTCAAAAGAGATACCGAAGGCCAGTAAAAATTTTAAGGCAAGCCCCAAATATTCGCGAAACGAAATCATGGGTTTCAGCACGTCTGTGGAAAAAGACACAAAAAACTTGAAGGCCGGCGGCAAGGCAACAAAGTAACCGAAGAGAATTCCGCCGATGAACAAAAGACTTGCGGAAGTGACAAAAGGAACAATATAACGCCTTTCTTTTTTATACAGGCCCGGGGAGATAAATCTCCAGATCTGAAACAGGGTGTAGGGGCTTGTCAGAAACAGAGAGGCAAAAAAAGCGATCTTCAAGTGGACAAAGAAAGCTTCGGTAAGGCCGGTAAAGACGATGGAGCCCGCGTCCGGAAGAACTTCAAGAAGAGGTTTGGTAATAACCTTGAAAGACCAATCCCGAAAAGTATAGCAAACAACAAGACCCAATCCCATAACAATCAAAACACGGATCAGGCGTTTTTTTAATTCTTCCAAGTGGGCAGTTAAAGGTAATTTTTTATCAGCATCGTTCTCCATAGAAAATCGGTGATTCCTTTTGTGAGCCTTATCCTTCCGTGCTATTTATTTTTGTATCGGTTCTTTTGAAAAACAACTTGTCCTCTAGGGGAATGACCATTTGTCTTCCGGGTTATTTATTTTGGCATCCGGTTCTTGGGAACCGTCAGTTTCTTCAGGCGATGCCGTTGCATTGGCCGCTTCTTCCGAACTGGTTTCTTCCGATGGGGCCGTCGCGTTGGCCGTTTCTTCCGTAAGAGGTTCTGACGAACTGCCCGCTCCCCCCGGGGGCGAAGCGGTATAATCAGTATAATAGGGGGCTTCGCCGCTTTCGTTTTTCAATTCGGAAGACTCCGTTTCCGGGGAAGATTTTACCTCTCCCGTTCCCGTTTCATCGTCTTTAACGGCATCTTTCAGATCATCCGTCAAGTCATCCGCTGTTCTGCGAAAGGCGCTTAAGCTTTTCCCCAGCGTCTTGGCAAGTTCGGGCAATTTTTTCGGGCCGACAATAAGAAGAGCCACAACTCCTATTATGAGCAACTCCTGCATACCAATACCAAACATGGTATTACTCCTTCCTTCGCACAAGTTAAGAATAGAATATAGAACCCCCCTTTTTTTTTGTCAACGGATTTCCCCGCAGTCAGGGAAAACCGTTGCTTTTTAATGGGTTTGTGGTACACTTTACCCGGTTTTTTGACAGACAAAAATAGTGACAATATTGAAGCAACTTTCATGGTTAGCAGAATGCGGTGATCATGTATCGTAAAACAGGGATTGTAAAAGACTGCCGCTTTCTCCTGCACGGCAGAGATCACCTGCATCCGGAATCGCCCGCAAGACTTAAAGCTGTTTATGCAATGCTGGAAAAGGACGGGATGGAATCGCGGTTTTTGATGATACCGCCGTGCTGTCCCTCGCCGGCTCATCTGGAAAGCGTCCATAACCGATCCTACATTGACCGCATTGCCCAAACAAAGGGTCAGTTGTATGCTGCCCTTGATGAGGAAACGGATGCGACGGAAGACACCTTCGATGTTGCCTGCCTGGCAGCGGGAAGCTTTTGCCATGCCATTGATCATGTCATGGAAGGAAAAGCGGATAACGCCTTTGCCTTAACCCGTCCGCCGGGGCACCATGCGGAAGCGACCGCCGCCGCCGGTTTTTGCATTTTCAATAATGTGGCTATCGGCGCCCGCTACGCGCTGGAAACGTTCAGGCTGAGCAGGATTCTGATTGTTGACTGGGATGTTCATCATGGTAACGGCACACAGCATTGCTTTTATGACGATGATCGTGTCCTGTTCTTTTCCATTCATCAGTCTCCCTTCTATCCGGGAACGGGATTTGCTCATGAAACAGGAGGCGGCAGCGCTAGGGGATATACCATCAATTGCCCTTTAAGTTTCGGTGCTGACAATGGTTTGTATGCCGGAATATTCAGGAAAATTCTTGTTCCCGTCATGCGCCGCTTCAAACCGGAGCTTATTCTCGTTTCGGCAGGTTTTGACGCCCATCGGGATGACCCTTTAGGGGATATGAAGCTGACCGCATCGTCCTATGCGGCTTTGACCAGAATTCTCATGGATGAGGCGGACGCCTTATGCCGGGGGAGGTTGGTTTTAACCCTGGAAGGGGGCTACAATATTTACGCCCTGGCTGATTCCGTTAAGGCGGTTTTGTTGGAATTGCGGGATGAAACCCATACGCCAGCGGAAGAATTAGCGATTACGGCACAGGCGAGAAAAGAGATGGAACAAATCATAGGACAGCTTAAACCTTTTTGGCAGGAAGTCTTGTCCTGACAAAGAGCATTTTACAGAAAGAAGAAAGGGAGAAATACCTTGAAGATCACCAAAGAAGAGGTTAAACATGTTGCCCATCTGGCGCGCCTTGAATTCGACCAGAATGAAACAGAAATGTTTACGGCGCAGCTAAGCGATATTCTTGATTATATTGATCAACTGAATCAAGTAGATACGGAAGGCGTGCCGCCCATGACTCATGCCATGGCCTTGCGCAATGCTTTTCGTGAGGATGTGATCATTCCCTCCCTTACCGACGAAATAGTGCTGGGAAACGCATCCGAGACACGGGGAAGCAGTTTCCGCGTACCCAAGGTGATAGAATAGAGGCGCCCATGAAACCGAACGAACTGACTATTCACGAATTACAAAAAAAACTCCAGGATCGCGAAATAACAGCTGTTGATCTTGTCGAAGCAACCTTTGCCCGGATTGACGAAGTGGAAGGCAAGGTGCAGGCCTATATTACTTTGGTCAGAGAAGAGGCTTTGATCCGGGCGGCGGAGGCAGACCGGCAAATCAAGAACGGGACAGCAGGTGTTCTCTGCGGCATTCCCATCGCTTTAAAAGACACTATCTGCACGGAGGGAGTCAAAACAACCTGCGCCTCCCGTATGCTTCATGATTTCATTCCTCCCTATGATGCCGCAGTTGTTCAACGGCTGAAACAGGCTGGCGCCGTCTTTACCGGCAAGACAAACACGGATGAATTTGCCATGGGATCCTCCACAGAAACATCCTGTTTCGCCGCGACGCGCAATCCCTGGGATTTAGAACGGGTTCCCGGAGGATCCAGCGGCGGATCGGCGGCGGCGGTCAGCGCCGA
>JAITWQ010000101.1 GCA_031285215.1 Syntrophobacterales bacterium
ATTCCCAGTTTTTCAATGATTTCCACTTGTTCTGTTTTAAGTTCCTGAATATCCGCCAAAGGTATGCCGCTCTCATCAAGATACAGGATGATGTCGGGCGAGTCTTTCATGGCGGTGGAAATATTGGTAAAAACAGGTATTTTTCTTGAGCGGGCCAAGTCATAACTGGAAAATTCATCCTTTTGGTCAACAATTCCCGTCAATACAACGCCGTCTTCGTCAAGAATCGTGTTAAACAGCTCTGTTCCCATGGGACCGGCGCCTACGATCAGGGCTTTTATTTTTTCGTCTGCAGACACTTCTGGCTTTCCTCCTTCTTTTCCGCGATACGCAGCATGATGGAGAATCAAGTCATACACCGGATTAACCATCAAGAATCATTTTACGGGATCGTCCCCCATTCATGGCACGACAATATTAATAGAGTTCGTTGTTCCATGAAAGCAAAAATGATACCATGATCAATAAAAAACCCATAACAATACGGGTTTTTCTGTCTTTTTCAATTTTGCATCAAGATAGGACATCGTATCATTATCCATAACCGGACAGCCTTTACTCCACATTGGCAGGTGGAAAGGATACGTCTCTTTTGAAATAACAGGCGTAAAAGAGTGAAGCACAATAATGCGCTGAAAGGCATTATCGTTTGTCGGCTCCAGCCCATGCAGTTTATAATGCACATTAATGCCATATTGACTGTAAGAACGGGCGCCTGTTTTATATTTTCCCAGGGAGGTTAAAAAACTTCCCTCCTCATTGCTGAAAAGAGGTTTATCTTTTTTGCTTTTCTTATCGCCTTTTCCGCGCCCATGGGCGCACAAAGCCTTTCGCTCAATTTCTTTGCCGTTAAAATCATAAACAAACAGACGATATTTTCCGGAATGAATTTTCATATCTATCAGAATACAAAAATCCGTATTGTATTCATTATCTTTGCAAAACGATAACGCCTCTTCCGCTTTTTCATTTATGCGCGCAATACTTTCCTCGTCTATCTTTGTATTACGCAAAAACAGAAAAATTACTGCCGCGCCGATTAAAACTGAAAAGAAGATGAGGAATATTTTTATAAATTTTATCATATTTAGTGGAACTAATCCGGCTCCTGATATTCATCCATCACATTATCCCGCTGCTCTCCGTCATCTCCGGACGATTCGTCATCATCATGAGAATTTCCCCGGATATCCCCTTCCGCCGCCAGTTCCGCCTCTGCCGCCTCCGCAGATTCCCCTTCACCGGAACTTTCATGGGGCTGGCTCATCACCTCTTCATATGCGGGAATAACGATTTTCCGCTGCACCATGATTCTGTAGATAATTCCCGCTCTCCTTTCCACATAACGCGAACCGGAGGTGGGATTGTATCTCCTTGGATTGGGGAGAACCGCCGCCAACTGAGCCGCTTCCCGGGCGGACAGGGCAGAAGCCCTTTTGCCGAAATGTTTTCGCGCCGCCGCCTCAATTCCGAATATCCCTTCGCCCCATTCGGCCACATTAAGGTAAAGCTCAATAATCCGCCTTTTGGAAAGGGTTCTCTCCAAGCGCCAGGTCAAAATGGCCTCTTTCATCTTCCGCACGGGATTTCTGGCCGGGGTCAGGTAGAGATTTTTGGCCAGCTGCTGTGTAATGGTGCTGCCGCCGGCCTTAAACTTTTTCTTTTCCCAGCCCTTCTCCAGAGCCTGCTGTATGGCCTGGAAGTCAAAGCCCTCATGATCCCAGAACTTGTCATCCTCAGCGATAATAACCGCTTTGATCACATAAGGAGAAACGCGGTTTAAAGGCGTCCACGTCTGGTAAAGGGTTACTTTTTTACCCTGGGCCTTCCATTCCGCCATGCGATAGGCCATGAAGGATGTCTTCTGGGGGTTTTGCTTCTTTAAGGCCGATACGTTCGGATAGAAAAAATACACGGCAACGCTCATGACAAACCCCAGCAGCAGGATGAGAACGCCCCCGGTAATCCATCGGCATACTTTTTTTATTTTTGGCTTTTTCATTTTTTGGCGGCACATGTCACTTTTAAATGTCCGTCTCTACCCCTCTTGAAGAAAAAAAGCAACTATTTCACCGGTTTTTCTCTCCATCTGACAAGGTAATACCATGTATGCAAAAAAATATTTGACTTAATCATTTTTTTCCTGTAAAAAGCGCAAAATGTTTTCGATATTTCTTTAAAAATGCATATATTTTGCATCCCCATAGAGAAGCCTTCGAGGTATCGAAGAGGAGGATTTTCATGAAGGATTGGCGTGTTATTTTCAGTGTTTTTTTTATTGGTTGTTTTTTTGTTTTCACACAGGCTTTTGCCGCAGAGACATATCGGGTTAAAAAGGGAGATACCATCAGCGGTATTGCCCAAAAGTACGGCGTTTCGGCAGCATCTTTAAAACAAGCCAACAAACTGAAGGGCGATAAGCTTAGCCTCAATCAGGTGCTGACCATTCCCGGCAGTGGCAGTAAGAATCAGGCAAATGTATCATCAGGGCCTTCCGTCCGCACTGTCTCGCAAAAAGCAAATCAAACCAAAACATATACCGTGCGTAAAGGCGACTCCCTGCAAAAGATTGCCATGACTACGGGCGTATCCGTATCCGAGCTGAAATCACTTAACCAACTCCGCAACAATAACATCAGAGCCGGCCAAAAGCTTGTCCTAAAGCGGAATCATGTTGTTACCGCAGCAGCGGCAAAACCTCCTCAGGCCGCCCGTATCGGCAGCCTCTCCACAAATGAGGAGAATATGGATGTTCCCATCCATGGCGTACTGGAAAGAGAAGAGTCTGTTCGGACCGACGGCGATTCATCGCACCTTTTCCTGGGCAAGTGGGACGATTCAAAGGATAAGGACCTTTTAGTTAAAATATCCAAAGGATTTCTGGGCGCTCCTTATCGTTTCGGCGGCGTGTCCCTGAAAGGGATTGACTGTTCGGCATTTGTAAAACGCGTTTATTCCGTCTTTGACGTCACCCTGCCCCGTACTGCCCGTGAACAGGCCAAGGTAGGCCAGCAAGTATCAAAGGATGAACTGGTTGTGGGAGATTTGGTGTTCTTTAACACACGCCGTTATTATATCAGTCATGTGGGAATTTATATTGGCGACGGCCAATTTGTTCATGCCTCTTCCGGCCGCAGCAAAGAAGTAAGAATCAGCAACATCAATGAACCCTACTATAGTAAGCGCTTTGTTCAGGCGACACGGGTGAAGGGTCCGGAAGATAAACTATAAACATTATCATTGTGAATAATCTTATGAAAAAGGGCGTGCGTATTACCGCTCTTTTTCTTTTGCCCTCTCTCATTCTCATCTTTCCCGCCGTTTCTTTGGGGGCGGATTCCATCAAAAATTATCAGGTTGTCTTTCGCCCTTTCACAACAGGGGCGCAAACGTTCATCGCCATCCGCACCTTTGAGCGAAACGGATCACCCAAACTTCTTGCTGTCCATACGGATACTCTGGAAACGGCGGAGTTGGACGCCAAGCAGCGATTTCTCCCCTCCGGTGATGGAACATGGAAAAACTCCCCCTTCTGCAAACTTCTTCCGCAAGGGACTTCTTCCTCCTGTCCCCGGCAAAACGACGGACTCTCCCAGGCCGGTCATGGAGCATCCGGTTCTTACCTGACCGTTGATATGTGTCCTTCCCGCAAACCCTTTGAGAAAAGGTTTTTTGAAAAGCTCGCAGAATTAAGCAAAAAGCGAAAGGACGCCGTTCCCGTCGCCATCGCCATCACCGGGGCGTGGCTCTTAAAACACGAACAAGATTTTTCGTATATTCTCGATTTAATTAACAAAAACAAGATTCAGGTGACTTGGGTCAACCATTCTTTTCACCATTCCTACCGTCCGGGAAAAGATCTGGACGAAAATTTTCTCCTCCTTCCCGGCACAAACTTTGACGCAGAAGTGATGAAAACGGAAATTTTACTTCTGGAGCGCAATCTTCTCCCTTCCGTGTTCTTCCGTTTCCCGGGGCTGGTTTCCGACTGTGATCTGATCAGCCGTCTGCGGCACTTTTCCCTCATCCCTGTTGGCAGCCGGGCCTGGCTGGCGAAAGGAGAAACGGTTAAGGAAGGCAGTATCATCCTGCTGCACGGCAACGGCAACGAACCTGCCGGTATTTCCCTCTTCCTGAAACTCTTCCAAAGCCGTGAAGATGAATTCCTGCGGGGGAAGTTTCGCCTCCGCCCCCTCGGGGAAGCCTTTCTGGAATCATAATCAACCGCTGCGAAACAAACATTTCTGTTGATTTATTCGCCCGCATTTTATAGTCTCAAGCCCTCTGTTATTGCTGTTTACCAACGCTGAAAGAACAGAAAATCAAGGAAAACAACCCCAATTCCCCCGAAAAAAGGAGTGACGATGGGAAAGACCCTGACAGAAAAAATATTGCAAGACCATCTCGCAGAGGGAACGTATATTCCCGGCAAAGAGATTGCCATTCGCATTGACCAAACCTTAACCCAGGACGCCACCGGTACCATGGCCTACCTGCAGTTTGAATCCATGAATATTCCCCGTGTGCGGACGGAACTTTCGGCAAGCTATATTGATCATAACACCGTACAGATCGGTTTCGAAAATGCCGATGACCATCAATATCTTCAGTCTATCGCGCGGAAATACGGAATTTACTTTTCCCGTACGGGAAACGGTATCTGCCATCAGGTTCATCTGGAACGGTTCGGAAAACCCGGAAAAACTTTGATCGGCTCTGACAGTCACACTCCCACAGGCGGCGGCCTTGGCATGATCGCCATCGGCGCCGGCGGTTTGGATGTGGCCCTGGCTATGGCCGGAGAGCCTTTTTATCTGACCTGCCCCCGCGTAATCAGAATCAATCTGGAAGGGGAATTGCCTCCCTGGGTTTCCGCCAAGGACATCATTCTCAAAGTTCTGGAACGCTTCACCACAAAGGGAAACGTGGGCGCTGTTTTCGAGTATGGCGGAAGCGCCCTGAAACATCTGACCGTCCCCGAACGGGCTACGATCACCAACATGGGAGCGGAATGCGGCGTTACAACTTCCCTTTTCCCCAGTGATGAAATGACGCGCCTCTTTCTGAAAGCGCAGGGACGGGAAAATGACTGGCGGCCGATAGCGGCGGATGATGATGCCGTTTACGAAAAGACCGTTACCATTAACTTGAATGAGCTGGCGCCCCTTACGGCGCGTCCCCACAGCCCCGATCAGATCGCCGCCGTCAAAGAGATGAATAATATGGAGATTGACCAGGTTTGTCTGGGAAGCTGCACCAACTCCTCATACAAAGATCTGGCTACCGTGGCGAAAATTATTGCGGGAAAAACCGTTCATCCCCGTGTCAGCTTTATCATTGCCCCGGGTTCGCGCCAGGTCCTCGAAAACCTGTCACGAGACGGCCATTTGACAACTCTTCTCGCCTCAGGGGCACGCCTTATGGAAAACGCCTGCGGGTTCTGCATCGGCAACAGTCAAAGCCCGAAAAACGCGGGTGTATCTCTCCGTACATCAAACAGAAATTTTGTGGGCCGCTCCGGCACCAGAGATGCCCAAGTTTACCTGGTCAGTCCGGAAACGGCGGCGGCAGCAGTGATCACCGGTTCCTTCACGGATCCCCGAGAACTGGACATGCCTTATCCGGAGGCAGCCATGCCTTCTTCTTTTCATATTGACGACGGAATGATCATTCCTCCCATTGCCCAGGCGGAAGCACAGGCCACGCCCATCGTCCGCGGCCCCAATATCGGCGCGCCGCCCCTGAATAATCCCCTGCCGGAGGCGATCAAAGGAAAAGTTACCCTTAAAGTCGAAGATAAGATTACGACAGATCACATCATTCCTGCGGGAGATAAGATGAAATACCGTTCCAACATTCCCCGCTACTCCGACTTTGTTTTTGAACCCATTGACGCGGATTTCTCCAAACGGGCGAAGGAAATGCAGAACAAGGGTATGCACAATATCATTGTGGCTGGCCTTTCCTATGGACAGGGTTCTTCCCGGGAACACGCGGCCATCTGTCCCATGTATCTGGGCGTGAAAGCCGTCATTGCCAAATCCTTTGAACGGATTCATACGGCCAACCTGATTAACTTTGGCATTTTGCCCCTGACGTTCAAAAATGAAAAAGACTATGACACGATCAATCAGGACGACGACATCGAAATAGGAAATATCCGCGCAGCCTTCGCCAATGATGCGCCTTTAACAGTTCATAATCTCACGAAAGGAACATCTTTTACGGTTGGCTACGGCCTTTCGCCAAGACAGAAAGAAATGATCCTTGCCGGAGGCGCTCTGAATCGGAAAAAATAGACCACGCACAGCATAAAATCACGACTGACAAGGAGAAGAAATAAAAACCCCATGAGCAAGATTAAAGTTAAAACGACCATGGTAGAGATGGACGGGGATGAAATGACCCGCATTATGTGGAGTATGGTTAAAGCAAAACTCCTTTTCCCCTATCTGGATATTCCCCTGGAATATTATGACCTCCATGTAAAATACCGCGATGACACGGACGATCAGGTAACTTTTGACGCAGCCAGGGCCATCATTAAATACGGCGTTGGCGTTAAATGCGCCACAATTACCCCCACGGAAGACCGGGTGAAAGAGTATGACTTGAAAAAAGCCTGGAAAAGTCCCAACGGAACCATCCGGGCCATGCTGGACGGGACGGTTTTCCGTACTCCCATTCAGGTAAAGAACGTCAAACCATCCGTTTCCAGCTGGAAAAAGCCCATTACCATCGGCCGTCACGCCTATGGCGACGTCTATAATAATACGGAAATATATGCTCCCGGCCCCGGAAAGGCCGAACTGGTCTTCACACCGGCTGACGGCTCTCCCCCCGTTCGTCAGACGATCCATGACTTCACCGCTCCCGGCATTATTCAAGGTATTCATAATACGGATCAATCCATCGCCAGTTTCGCCAAAGCCTGCTTTACCCATGCCCTGGATCAGAAAACAGATCTTTGGTTCAGCACGAAAGACACGATTTCCAAGATTTACGACGCTAATTTCCGCAGAATTTTCGCGGAAGAATTTGAAAAGAACTGGCAAGACAAATTCGCCGCAACGGGAATTGAGTATTTCTTTACCCTTATTGACGATGCCGTCGCCCGAATTATGAAATCAGAGGGAGGCATACTCTGGGCCGTGAAAAACTATGACGGCGACGTCATGTCGGACATGATCGCCTCGGCCAACGGCAGCCTGGCCATGATGACCTCCGTCCTCGTCTCGCCCGACGGGCATTATGAGTACGAAGCCGCCCACGGCACCGTTCAGAAACACTACTACAAACATCTGAACGGAGAAGAAACGTCGTCCAATTCCATGGCCCTTATTTTTGCCTGGACGGGGGCGCTGCGCAAGCGGGGAGAATTGGACGGAACGGATGACGTCGTCCGCTTTGCCGATATTCTGGAAAAAGCCGCCATTGAAACCATCGAAGGCGGAACCATGACGGGCGATCTTCTTCTCATTGCCGAACCTAACCCAAACAACCGCAAAGTGAACACGGAAGGTTTTATTGACGCCATTGCGGCACGGCTGGAAAACATGTTGTAGATGGAAAATGATTCGTCCCTTCCCAATCTGAAAGACATGACCCTGGAAGAGCTGGAAGCCTTCATTTCCAGCTTGGGGAAGGAACGTTACCGCGCCCGCCAGATTATGGCCTGCCTTTACCGAAAAGGAGCCTCCCGAACCTCCGCCGGAAAAGTCATCCCGCGGCATGCGGACGCCGTTACCGCCGTTAAAGAAGAAGCGCCACTGTTTGGGGAGATGACGACTCTTTCCAAAGCCCTGCGCCAGTATCTTGCGGAAAATACGCGCTTATACTCCCCCCTGATTGCCAAAACACAGGTTTCCCGGGACACAACAAAAAAAATTCTTTTTCAGCTTCACGACGGCCATTGTGTGGAAAGCGTCCTCATTCCGGGAAAAACACACTGGACAGTCTGTGTTTCCACACAGGTGGGATGCCGCATGGGATGCCGTTTCTGCCTGACGGGTCGTCAGGGGTTAATCCGCAACCTTACTCCCGCAGAAATTACCGGACAGCTTACGGCCCTGCAGCAGGAAACACCGGAAGGGCCGGAAATTCAGAATATCGTTCTTATGGGAATGGGAGAGCCTCTGGATAATTATGATAACGTTGTCAAGGCCATCCGTATTCTGACATCAGATCATGCCCTCGGTTTTTCCAGCCGCAAAGTCACCCTTTCCACTTGCGGCCTTTCGCCCATAATTCTGAAACTGGGAGAAGATGTCTGCGTCAATATTGCCATTTCTCTGAACGCGCCCGATAATGACACGCGCAACGAACTCATGCCCATTAACCGCAAATATCCCCTGGAAACGGTCTTTGACGCCTGCCGGAACTATCCCATGCCCGGGCGGCGAATGATCACCTTTGAATATATCCTGATCAGGGATGTGAACGACTCCATAAACGACGCCCGGAAACTGGTGAAACTGCTGCGCGGCACCCGTTGTAAGCTCAACCTGATCGCCTTTAATGAGTTTCCCGGCTCTCCTTTTAAAACTCCAACACCGGAAACCATCGCCGCCTTTCAAACTTACCTGGCAGAACATCACTACACCGCCATCCTCCGCGCCAGCAAAGGCCGTGATATCCTTGCCGCCTGCGGGCAGCTGAAGGGAGAATGGGAGAACTCATCCCGTCCTTATAAGTTGTAAACTATGTCACGCCTGACAAGAATTAGCGCCCTTACAAAATGTCAATGCCCATATCCGCCATTTCCACATGGGCGTTCCACACAGCGTCTGCAACCACCCGTAAGTTCAAGATACAGAAAATATCAGTACGGTTCTCGAACGGAACCCGGTGGAATATCCTCGCCCAGGGAAAAAGGACAACAGGCCATGCAGATGCCCGTCCCCATTGTCATCCATACTTCTATACATTTTCGCCCATCATGGGGCCATTGGTAAAGGCCATTGATCATTTCCGGTTCACCAAAGCTGATAGCCTGGGCCGGACATCTTTGGGCGCATCGCAGGCACGTTCGGCAAAATTCAACAAGGCCGAAATCAAGGGGTTCATCAGGAATAAGGGGAAGATTGGTCAGTACCGCGCCGATCTTCAGCCGGTTTCCGTAGCGCGGATTAACCACCATATTGCATCTCCCGATTTGACCAATGCCCGCATAGGCGGCCAATGGCGTGATGGGGGACATGTACTCAATCACATTATCGGTACAGGCATCATAGCCGAGGGATTTAATGTACAGAACGAGCTGAGATGTTACGGAAACGCTCCTCGCGTAACCCAAAACGCAGGCGGCCTGTGTTTCCTTGGCCGGAGCGCGCTTGATCATCTCCAAATCCAGGGCGGCGGCGACAACAACGGCGTATTGATATTGGGGAAGTATCTTTTTCCCATAACGGCCTCCCCAGCCAAATACGTCTCCCCAATGAGAATAATAGTAATGTTCTTGCAGTTTTGTAACGC
>JAITWQ010000164.1 GCA_031285215.1 Syntrophobacterales bacterium
ACCTCCCCAGGTTCGACATCAAGCTGATTAAATGCGACAAGCAGATTAAAGAAACCTACACCAACGAGGAACTTGAACGGCTCCTTAAAAAACCGGACATCAATAAATGCCGGTTCTCCGATTATCGGAACTGGGTCATGGTCAATTACCTACTCGGCACCGGCAATCGCCTTAAAACGCTGATTAACCTCAAATGGCAGGAAATTGATTTCCACAACGACATGATCCGCCTTACCACCACCAAAAGCCGAAAACAACGTAAGCGTCAAATAAACCCGCGTCTGTACAGACGCGGGATTATGGTGTATAGTCAAATGGCACAATACGGACAGTACCATTTTATGCACGGGTAGAATTTATGGGATGTTCCAAAGAGGGAGGAAAGTCAAATGGCATACCGTACACGAGAAGAATGGGCCTTAATCGTTGAAACTTTCAAAAAAAGCGGACAGACACAAAAGGCTTGGTGTCAGGAAAATGGAATAAACGTAAAATCTCTGGGAGCACATGTACGTAGCAGAACAGGGCAAAAGCAATTAAAACGCAGCAATGATGAATGGACAGATTTGATTGATAAACAACAGGCCAGCGGTATAAACCGGAATATCTGGTGTCAAGAAAATGGGATTAGCTACGATTCAATGTCAAGCGCTATAAAGAGGTTATCTGCGCAAGAAGAAAAAACAAAAGCACCAGAATGGGTTGAGCTTAGTCAAAGAAACATAGCAATTCATGCGCCAACAAATCATCTGAAAAAATCAGATATAAATTGTTATGTTAAAATTCGTAGCGGCGGACTTGAAATTGAAGCAGATGTTGACTACCCTATGGAAAAGTTAACATTCCTAATTAGAGAACTGGTTGTTCGGCAAGTTGACAGTTTGGTGAAGCCATGCTAGGCGATGGCAAGAAGGTATATTTAGCGTGCGGCGCGACAGATTTACGAAAAAACATCGATGCTCTTAGTGCTCTTGTGAAAGAGAATTTCAAACTTGACCCGCATGGTAATACAATGTTTGTGTTCTGTAATAGGAGCCGCGATATAATCAAAATTCTTGAATGGGATGAAGATGGGTTTTGGTTGCATATGAAAAAGATAGAACACGGTCGTTTTAATTGGCCGGACACAGCCGGAGATGCAAAAACCATGGATTTAACGTACCGAGAGCTTGAAATATTGATTAGCAGCACCCGTCTTCGTTCAAAATTGAAAAGACGAAACGCGCTCAAACCGGATGTAGCATAAAGCAGTAAAAGCTTACGAAAAATGTTAAAAACCCTTGATTTATCAAGGGTTTTGTGGTATCATAAGATATGATGATAACTACTGATGGAACGGTGCGCGATGCAGAAATATCGGCACTGAAAACAAAATATGAAAACGAAATAAAAGAGCTTAGAATACTCTTGAAGTATTATGAAGAGCAGTTTCGTTTACTCAAAAAAAGGCAATTCTCGTCATCCAGCGAGAAAAGTTCGTATGACCAGCTTCGTTTAGATATTGATGAGATTAAAACAATTATTTCTGAAAATATTGTTACGGAAAACGATGAAGAAGAGTCCGATACTCATACTGTCAAAGGGCATAAGCGGAGGAAAAGAACCCGTAAAGAGATGTTGCCGGAAGGACTGCCTGTGGAGGAAATCATTTGCGAACTCTCCGAAGAAGAAAGATTATGTCCTGACTGCGGCGTTGAGATGAATGTAATCGGACATACCCATCGCGAAGAGATTGTCGTAATACCGGCAAAGGTAGAAATCCGCAGATATTCAGCCTGTACATATGTCTGCAAAGAGTGCGATGAAGCGCCCGTTATTAAAGCTCGTCTACCTAATTCTGTAATCAAAGGCAGTAACATTGCCTCCCCTGAATTTATCGCCTACACTATGCACCAGAAATTTACCATGGGAATTCCTCTATATAGGCAAGAACAGGAGTGGCTGCGGCAAGGCATAGAGCTTTCGCGCCAGACGATGGCTAATTGGCTCATTCACAGTACGGAACGCTGGCTTATGCCGCTCTTTGATGAACTAAAGAAGCAACTTCTGCTTAGCGGGGTACTCCACGGAGACGAAACCACGCTTCAGGTGCTGAGAGAGCCGGGGAAAACGCCGCAATCGAACAGTTATCTGTGGTGTTACCGCACAAGCGGCGATACAGATAATCCGATTGTGCTGGCAGAATACAAACCGGATCGAAAAACCCACAACCCCAGTATTTTTCTAAAGGGTTTTAAAGGATATCTTCACACTGATGGTTACGAAGCTTATCATAAACTTCCATCGGGGATTATTGTAGTTGGCTGCTGGGCGCATGTAAGGCGAAAATGGGATGAAGCCTTGAAAGTGGTTCCGAAAGAAAATCGCAAAGACTGCGCGGCCTTGATTGGAAAACGGTATTGCGACAAACTGTTCGCCATCGAACGGGAATTGGCTGACCGGGGTGTAGAGAATCGGTTTAAAGAACGACTTAAACGCTTGCAACCTTTGATGGAAGAGTTTTTTGTGTGGGCGTTTGGATTGGATGCGAGACCGAAATCCACTCTGGGAAGGGCAATAACATATATGGCTTCACAGAAGCGGTATTTGATGAATGTTTTGCTGGACGGACGACTGGAGCTTTCCAATAATCGGGTCGAGCGAACGATTAAACCGTTTGTTATATGCAGGAAGAATTTTCTTTTCGCAAATACGCCGCAGGGAGCCGTTGCCGCCGCCACCATCTTTAGCTTAATTGAGACAGCGAAAGAAAATGGATTAAATCCTTTTGAGTATCTCACATATGTATTTAGGTTGGCGCCGAATATAGATATAAATGACCCCGAAAACATCCGTCTACTTCTTCCAGCGGGATATAAAAAATTCATTAAACCTGAGTCTCTCTAGCCTTGCGGTACCAAGTTGTCTTACTCATCCCAAGCTTCCTCATCGCGGAAGCGGCTGTTATTTCTCCTCGTTTACTCAGAACAAGAAAATGTTCAAATCCCGGATATACCCCGGGCTTGCGCCCTTTGTATTTCCCTTTACTCCGAGCAATCTCGATTCCTTCGCGTTGACGATCCCGTATATACTCGCGTTCAAGCTCCGCCACCGCAGCAAACACGGTAAGCATAAAACGTCCCGCCGGCGTTGCGGTATCTATTGATTCTTTTTTAGAGATGAATGCAGCATCCTTTTCTGTGAGTTTTTCCATAAGGTCAAGAAAATCACGCGCGCTTCGGGCAAATCTGCTGATTGATTCAACAACAACAATATCACCATCCCTCACATAATCCATCATCTTTTTGAGTTCAGGACGGTCTGCCGTCTTGCCACTTGCCTTATCTATGAATAGTTTCTCAACACCAAGTTCATGAAGTGCAGTTTCTTGTCTTTCGGTCTTTTGATCCGATGTGCTAACACGCACATAACCTATCCTCATTGCTCCTCCAACAGTTCCGTTGCAAGCATTTATTTCTCGGAACATCCCGAAAATTTTTTCTTGCACATAATAGCACCATTTGACACGGTGCCATTATAGTATACACCATAATCCCGCGTCTGTACAGACG
>JAITWQ010000171.1 GCA_031285215.1 Syntrophobacterales bacterium
TGACAATTGGCTTGGCAAGTACCATTGGCGATAATGTTACCTTGGAAAATAAAGATCTCTCCGTCTTCAATCACGGATTTGACGATTTCTACCGGCAAAACGGAAACAAGGGAGGAACTTACATCTACACTGACAACAACTGGCGCATACAATAAAGCGGCGAAAGGTTGACCTTCCAACATCTCTTTGATATAAATCTTTTTCAGAAAATGAAAATCAGAAAAGGTTTTATATATGAACAAAAAAGCAGTTTTTCCCGGCCTTGTGTTCCTGATACTGTTTGCACTGACCGCATGTTTTCAGGGGCAATTGCAACAAGAGCATTATGTGGTGGAATCTTTTGATGATGAAATAGATTTTAAGGTAAAAGTCATTAATGCTGGTAAATCCATTGAGATTACTAAATACGCGGGGAAAAAGACGGAGGTGCGAATTCCCCCGCAAATCCGAAATCTGCCCGTCACTGTGATTGGGCCTAAATCATTTTATAAAAACAACCTCACCGGCGTGACCATTCCTCACACCGTAACTTCCGTTAAATACAAGGCATTTCAGGGAAATCAACTTGCCCGGATAACCATTCCCTCCGGTGTAACCAGCATTGAATACATGGCCTTTGCGGAAAACAAACTCACCGCTGTTACCATTCCTGATACGGTGACTTCCATCGGCAATTGGGCTTTTCTGGACAACCAACTCACCAATGTCATCATTCCTCACGGCGTAACTTCTATTGGAGGCGGGGCGTTTCGTAAAAATCAACTCACCGGCGTCACCATTCCCCATAGCGTAACTTCTCTCGGGGATTGGGCTTTTGCGTATAATTCACTCACCAGGGCGACTATTCCGGATAGTGTGACTTTTATTGGCAGTTTTGCCTTTGCCGCTAATCAACTTACCCATGTAACCATCCCTCCCGGCGTAACAGCTATTGAAAAAGGGGTGTTCGCGAGAAATAATCTTACCGCCGTGACCATTCCCCAGCGTGTGACTTCTATCAAAGAATACGCCTTTGCGAAAAATAAACTCGCCACCGTAACCATTGGCGCCAATGTCGCATTATCAAGGGCGGCAAAACCTGTCTCCGGCAAGAGAAAATCCTTTGTCTTTGATGACGGGTTTGATGATTTTTACCGGAAAAACAAAGGCAAGGGGGGAACCTACATCTACGAAAAGGAGCGCTGGAGAACACATTAAAAAATGACGGGAAAATACTGCACATTTCCCGAACCAAGAAAATCCTTTAATAAATGCTTAATATAAACCAAACGAGGAATTTACTATGAACTGGTTTCGTAAAATTTGCTCAAATTTAACTTTGAAAAGTCATTGGTTTATCTTACTTGTCAGCATTTATTTCACCTTTGCCCTGAATTGCGCCTTTTGGCGTTTTATTTTTGACACCGTTGAAATCACGAACTTTTCGGTTTTCATTTTTGCTCTTTCTTTGCCGTTTTTTACGCTGGCACCCGTTTATGCTTTCTGCAACCTGCTGACCGTTCCATATATGGGAAAACCGCTTTTAATCTTTTTTCTTATAATCTCAAGCGCCGCCAACTATTTTATGTATAAACTGGGCATTTATATTGATGCCGATATGGTCCGCAATACCTTTGAAACAAATGCCAGAGAAGCCTTTGATTTAATTACATTTAACAGTATTTTATGGGTCTTTATAACCGGTGTTATCCCCGCCGCTTTAGTTGCTTTTACAAAAGTCCAATACAGCACATGGGGTAAAGAAATCATCAAACGCCTTTTGTGCATTTTACTCACAATTTTTATCATTACCGGATTCGCCGCAGCATCATATAAAGAATATGTTTCTTTCGGACGTAATAACCGTGATGCGCGTAAAATACTGAACACCGTCAACTATACTTATTCAACATTTCGCTACGTTCAAAAACAACTGGCTGCAGACAAACAATTTAAAAAGCTGGACGAAAATGCGCTTTTAGTACCCTTTGCAGATCCACACCCAACTGTGTTAATCCTAATTCTTGGCGAAACCGCACGTGCGAAAAACTTTTCCCTCTATGGATATGAAAAAGAAACGAACCCATTATTGAAAAAGCAGGACATTGTTGTTTTCGATGAAGTGATTTCCTGCGGTACGTCAACGGCCGTTTCTGTACCATGTATGTTTTCAAATATGGGCCGTTCGTATTTTGACGCAACGAACGCTAAATATACGGAAAACCTTTTGGACCTGCTGCAAAACGTCGGCTATAAAATTTTATGGCTCGACAACGACGATGGTTGCAAAGGCGTCTGTGACCGCGTAGAAACACGGAAGATGGTTAAAATCAACAACCCGAAATATTGCAAAAAAGATTACTGCTACGACGAAGCACTGCTTGATGGTCTTCCGGAAATCCTTGCGAACATTAAAGAAGATACGGTTATCATCCTGCATACAATGGGAAGCCACGGACCGACATACTATAACCGTTATCCGGACGAGTTCAAAAAATTTACGCCGACCTGTGATACGGCGGATATTCAAAACTGTACCCGCGAACAGATCATCAATACCTATGATAACACCATTCTTTATACGGACTATATTGTTTCTTCCGCAATAGATATGCTAAAAGCCCATCCCGGATATGAAGCCGGCTTGATTTATGTATCCGATCACGGCGAATCATTGGGCGAAGGTGGAGTGTATTTGCACGGCCTCCCTTATAAATTAGCTCCGAGAGAGCAAATTCATGTACCGATGATTTTGTGGATGAGCGACACGATGAAGCGTTGGGATTATGTTGACTACGATTGTCTGAAAAAAGAAGCAAAAACAAATATCTATACGCACGATAACCTGTTTCATTCCATTGTGGGACTATTGGAAGTAAAGACAGCCGTCTATAAAAAGGATTACGACCTGTTCAAAAACTGCCGTACAAAGGAATTGTTCAGCGAGTAAAAAAGAAACCCAAAGCCCTATTTCTTCAAGATCCACAGCCTGACCACTGCCGCACATTCGCGTAAATATGCCGCCGGAGCTTCAAGCCAATTTATACCGGCATGCACATGGGTAGCCGCAATTCCGCTTTGTTTTGCCAAGCGCGAAGAGCGGTAAATATGAAAGGCGTTCGTGGCAAATGCCGCCGTGTACTCCCCTTCCCCCAATCTTTCATCCAGAAGCACCTTCGTAAAGACAAAATTTTCATGGGTATTTTTTGATTTCCCTTCCACAATGATCAAACCCTCAGGAACCCCTCTTTTCACCAGCCATCGTCCCATGGCCTCGCCTTCGGGTATGCCCGTTTTCGTTCTTTTGCCGCCGGTAACGACTATCAGTGCCCCGGGATTTATCCTGTGATATTCCATAGCCCGTTCCAACCTTTTGAACACGATACCGGACGAATTATCATCCCGCATACGCGCCCCGAGAACGATAAGGGCGTCCTCTCCACAGCCGGCGGTGTCCCTGCTGCCATACGACGCCAGCAGCAGAGCCATTCCGCATACCACGCAAATCGCCGCGCGGAAAAGCCGGTGGAACATCTTATATTTGCGCAGGAATACAGGCTCACCCGCGGAAACGAGCATCCCCGCCCCCAGGAGAAAAAGAAGGATAACACCAACGCTAAAGTAATCGGCCATGACAAGCAGGGCAATG
>JAITWQ010000242.1 GCA_031285215.1 Syntrophobacterales bacterium
ATTCTTTTTTCCAGAAATAATAAGGAACGAGCGTTATTTCCTCTTCGCCGTCTTTGTTGTACCAATCTTCAAGCCAATGATTAATGGATAGAGGATCGCCATTTTTAGGGAAAGATGCGGGCGCTTTTACTATTTGTATGGACACATTTCTTTTAGGGGTAAAAAATATAAGATTTTTAAAGGCGATTTTTATTCCGTTAAGTAACGCCGGAAAAAAAGGCGGCGTGACGCCGGTAAAAGCTTTGGAAAATGAACTTCCCCTTAAACCGGTGGTCTTAATCAAAAAAACTTCCGCATTGTGTGCGCCTTGAAGAATACTGTGGACTCCGGAATTTCCGCCGATTTTTTCCAATCCCCCGTTTGTGATTTGTCCGCTCGGGTAGATAATTAAATTATCTCCTTTTTTTATCGCGTCATTTATGGCTTTTATCGTGTTTTCGGTTCTTTTACGTTTATAAAAACCGCCGTCAAAGGCCATATCTGGTATGGCGAAAGCATTAATTAAATTCAGCACAAAACGTCCAGGGGGCGTTTCAAAAAATCGCTCAACAACAATGGGACGAATACGGGTAAACTTTAAAAAATGGGCGACAAGAATTATCGGATCAATTTCGGCAGGATGGTTGGGGAGAAACAGGGCGTGCTTTTGATCTTTTATCAGTTCCAAGCCGCTGAATGATATTTTGTAGCGTATTTTTAAAATTATGCGAACGATAAGAGCAAGAAATTTAACCAGCATTGTCTTTCCACACTTTCGTTAAATATGCTATTAAAGCTGAAATCAGGGCAAGCCAGAGGAACTGCGATTCCGGGCTTACTATTTTCAGCAGCAGCAATACCCCTACGCTGGTTCCCAGCACAAAGCACGCCAGGGCTACGGCAGCGCTCATTAACGCCGCCCCTGCTCCTTCTTTTTTATCTTCATAGATCATTCTGAACCATTCTGCTTCAATTAAATTGGTGCTTAAACCAAACAGAATTCCCAAAAACGCTGCAACGGCGGCAAGGATCCAATATATGACTCTGTTTTCTTCAATCGTTGGCTCTGCAAACAGTCTTATTAATACGGGAATCAGCAATATAAAAACAATCAATAAAATATTGTAGATAAAAGTAACATGATAGCGGTTCTTTTTAAGCTTGTCCGCCATTACATTTCCGACAGCAACGGCAACGGCGGCATAAATAGCCATAAAACTGCACTGTGTGGCGGTTCCCAATTTGGCTTCTTCGGCATACGCAATAATTGACAGGCTAAGCGCACTTACTACACCCCAGATAAGAGGTACCATTAAAAGGTACAGCTTATATTTTTTTATTAAAAATCTCGTGTCTTCACATAAAAAGTTGGTTGATTGCCTGAAATTTTGCAAGTTTTCATTGGAAAAGTGGCAGAAACTTCCAAACAATGCGGCAAAAACAAACAAGGCGATGCAAAAGTATAAACCCCACGCGGGATTAACCTCATACATTTTCGTTCCTATGGGAACACCAAGCATCATTCCGGCAAGAAACCCGATATTTACAGCGGCGTTTACCGATTCTGTGGATCTGCCGCTTTTTACGGCTTCTAAGGGAATGGCCGCATTTTTGGCCGCATTAAAGCAGCCCATAATCAGGCCTGCCAGAAATACATAAGTCCAGGCAGTTCCGATATAATCAGTTATTCCGCCAAAAACCAGCAGTACGGCGGTAATGCCCGCGGCGGCAAACATGACCCATCTTTTTTTGTAGCTCGATGCAAGGGGACTGGATAAAAAATATATTAAGCAGGGGCCAAGGGTAATTAAAGCGCCGACGCCCTGTATAACCCAACTTTTGGAATCCATGCCATGGAAGAAAGTCAGATGTTCTAAGCCGTAAAACTTGAGATACCCTAACCCAAAGCCCGCAAAGAAGCTGGCCGTAATTAAGTTGATAAAACTCATTTAATAACCCTTTTGCTGCAACCTTATCATCAATAGTTATATTTCAGCATTTCCCTGATTCTCTCCACATCAGTTATATGCCCGTAGGGGATTGCATCTGCTTTTTCCAATTCATCAAAATCATCCAAAAGCGCTTGAGTATAGGTTTCATTGTCTGCATGAATTGTTTGTGACAACTCTTTATAAATTATTTCCGCCTCCGAAAAACGATTTTGGAAAAGCAAAGCATGGGCAAGATTAGTTTTGGCAAACGAAGCATTGTCCAGTTCTAATGCCCTGCGGGCAAATTGTTCTGATTTTGGATATTCTTTTGTGAAAAGATAATAAAATGAAAGATTGCCGTAAATTAAAGCAAGTTCCGGTAAATACTTTTCCGGGTTAACGACAGCAAAGTCTCTGTAAATGCTCAAGGCTTCTTCGTATGCTTCTACGGCTTTCGGATATTCGCCGGCAGCGTTATGTAAATTTCCCAAGGCGTTCAGAGTCATCGCTGTCATGGGTAAATACTCTTCCGGGTTAACGGCAGCAAATTCTCTGTAAATTTCCAAGGCTTCTTTCAACTCTTCCAATGCTTTTTGATATTCTTTGACATCACTATGCAAAAGCCCCAGATTGTACAAAGTCATTGCCACGTCCGGTAAATACTCTTCCGGGTTGCCAGCGGCAAGTTCTCTGTAAATTTTCGAGGATTCTTCCAACGCTTCTGCGGCATGGGAATATTCTTTGATGTTGCCATGTAAATTTCCCAAATTGTTCAAAATCATCGCTACTTTGGGTAAATACGTATCAGGGTCGGCGGCGGCAAGGGTTTTTGATATTTTCAAGGCTCTTTTGTATGCTTCCAGCGCCTGTGGATATTCTTTGGCGTCATTATGTAAAATTCCCAAACTGTTCAAAATACTTACTATCTCGGGAGAGTATTTTTGCGGGTCATTTTTTTCCAATTTCCTGCACATTTCCAAACATTGATAATAGTATTTTTTTGCTTCCGGATAATTTCGTTCCTGTTTCGCGTAATAAGCCAATTCACACACCTCATCCACGTTTGGCTTTATGCCGGACTGCGTTTTCATTGTCATTCCGCAACCCGTGAGTAATACGGCGGCGAGCAAAATGATGATGGTATTTTTCATTGGTTTATTCTCCTTTTATTTCGTTGCATGTTTTTCAGAGTGAAAGATTATCGCCCAAATTGCCGGGAAGGTTATGTTTGATTATCCTGTGTGTTCAAAGAAGGGTTTTTCAACAAATCCGTGGCGTTCCCTTTCGTAAAGAGCGGTAAGGCTTTTCCCTTATAGTCTCTGGAAGCGGCAAAGTCAAGGTATCAGATATTTACAGACGAATATCAACATATTGCAAACTGTCCAAACTTTCAGGACGCTTGACTTTTGTTTGATGATTTTATACGTGATTCTAAGAGGCGGCGGAATCGGCCTCATGGGAAATACAGGCTAAAGGCGCATGGATCATCAAGGAGGTTGTATGAGGAGAAAACTTATTTTATGGGGATTTGCCTTAATAATAACGGCGGCATTGTCCGCATGTGGGGCGGAAAAATCTCCCCAGGAGCATGGCCCAGAGTACAACGCCGAAAAAGATTTTAAGGTAAAAATCATTGACGGCAGTAAGGCGGTGAAGATCGCCAGATATAGAGGAGACAAGAAAGAGGTGGAAATTCCCACCTGGATAAAAAATCTTCCTGTTGCCGTGATTGGCCCGGGGGCATTTCATGGCAAGCATCTTACCAATGTTACTATCCCTGATAGTGTGACTGCCATTGAAAAGGGGGCATTTCTGAATAATAGACTCACGGGGGTGACTATTCCTCCTGGCGTGATTTCCATCGGGGAAAGAGCTTTCGAGCAGAACCAGCTCACCAGTGTGACCATTCCCCATACTGTGACTGTCGGGAAATGGGCGTTTGCATATAACCGGCTCACGGTTGCAGACATTTCTCATGGGGTGACTTCCATTGACCGGGGCGTATTTGCGGAAAATCGACTCGCCAGCGTAACCATCCCCAACAGCGTGACTTCCATTGGATGGTGGTCATTTCAGAATAATCAACTCACCAGCGTGACTATTCCCGACAGTGTAACTTCCATTGGCTGGGGGGCATTTAATAAAAATTCCCTTACCGCTATTACCATTGGCGCCAATGTTTCCTTGGGAAGAATGGGTGTATTTGACAAGGGATTCGATAATTTTTACCGGCAAAACGGCAGTAAGGGAGGAACCTACACCTATATGGATGGCAGTTGGAGCGTACAGCACAATTCCGAAGCTGACGCCGCCAAGGAGGTGATGTGACCGGCAAGCCATCACGGAACAAGAGCTAGAAGAACTTAAAAGCGGCAACGCGTCTTACGGCTTGTGGGGCGCGTTGC